>JBQNBN010000092.1:0-9892 GCA_052169915.1 Treponema sp. | reverse complement strand
GGCTCCCGACAGAATAAATTTAGGAGGCTTACAATGAAGCAGGTAAAATTGCGGCATATTATTGTTGCTGCGTTGGCAATGGGTTCGCTGTTTATCGTCGCAGGATGTAAAGACAACGTAACGGAAAAAGTGAAGGTTGAGTATGTTGTCAACAATCAAACCGACACCAAGTATAAGGTATCGTTTACGACCGACGGCAACGGAAATACAGTTACTTCCGGAGACAAAGAAGTTGACGCAAACAAGAATATGAAAATTACGTTGGAAAACGTAGAAATGATTCCGGTCGGTTCACGAACGGTAACGGCTTTGTATTGGGATGCAAGCGGGAGCAAACCGACTGTCCCCGGCAAAGACGCAACCGACGACGATAAACAGAAGTACAAAGCTCACACGCTTGATTTGACGGTAACAACCGACGCTAAGCTGACAAACTTGTATATCCGTCCGGAAAAAAGCGGAAGCACTAAAATTGTGTTTTCTGCAAGCGCAAACTAATCGCGGCTCTAAAAATACAAGCGAAGTTTTTAGAGTCAATAAATCTATACTCCAAAATGCGGCATTATAAAAAGCGAAAGACTTTTTATAACGCCGCTTCCGTTTTAATGTCCGCCTTTCCAGTCGATTTGCGTAAATCATAGCCGGCTTTTCCAGTCGGCATGGGTGCGATTTGGCGAAAGCGGTGAGTTTTTCTTCCCGTTGTTGATTTATCGCGGGTTTTGCACTAGCATACGGCAACCGATACGCGCAGGCTTGCGCCTGCAAACTTCCGAAGGAGGAAAATATGACGTTTGACGGAAAAAACTTTTTGTTCGGCGTGCTGGTGGGCGCCGCTGCCGTTACGCTGATGAAAACGGACTCGTTCCGTAAGGGCTGTTCCAAAGTGCTTGCGGCGGGAATGAAACTAAAAGAGGAGTCTTCCGAGTTTTTGGAGTCCGTGAAAGAAGATGTTGAAGACGCGGTTGCGGAAAATAAAGCGAAGGCGTTGAAGGCGTAGCATGGACGTAACGGTAAAGCATTCTTTGCCCGGGCGGCTCCGCGTCCGTTACGATAAAATGAAAATCGGCGCGCACCAAGCGGCTGTCGCGCAAAGTCTGCTTTTAGTTCAAGAGGGAATGAACGGAGTAAGCGTAAATCCTGCGCTCGGTTCATTCCTTCTTTATTATGATGAAAAAATCCTTTCCGTAAAAAAAATTCTTGCGCTCTTTAAGGCGATTTCAAGCCGTTATCTCAATGACGAGGATATGCTTGCGGCGGTTCCCGCGCCTGTAAAGCGCGAAAGTCTGGCGCATACTCTTCTTGTCATGGCGCTTACGCATTATGCAAAAACTCTTTTGCCGCCGCCTGTGCGCCTTTTGTTCAATGTTTTTAATCTTGCGCCGCGCATTCTCAAAGGCGCAAAGTTTGCCGCTTCCGGCTCCGTTTTTAAGGCGGACGTGCTTGATGCGGCGGCTATTACGGCGGCTCTTTTGAGCGGAGACGCGGCGACTGCTTTAAACGTCAATTTTTTGCTCAACATCGGCGAAACGATTGAAGACTTCACGAAAAAAAAATCCTACAGCGATTTGACGGACGCCATTCTTTCCGAAAACGACGACGTGCAGTTAGTTGAAGGGGAATTTGAACGGAAGGTTCCGGCAAAAACGCTTAAAATAGGCGACATTGTTGCCGTCAGGACGGGCGCCATCATTCCTGCCGACGGCGACGTTATCAAAGGTGAGGCGCTCGTTAACCAGTCGGCATTGACGGGGGAGTCTCTTGCAGTCGAAAAGCGGAGCGGAAATTCGGTTTTTGCCGGCACGCTGGTGCAGGAAGGCGAACTTTTTATTTGCGTGCGCGCTTTGGGCAGTCAGTCGAAAGTCAAAAATATCCTTAAAATGATTGATTCGTCGCAGCAGTTGAAAATGTCGTCGCAGGTGCGCTCCGAGCGGCTTGCCGATTATCTGGTGCGCTACAATTTTTTGATTTCCGCGCTCACCTATCTTTTGACGGGGAGCGTTACGAAACTTCTTGCCACGCTGATGGTCGATTACTCGTGCGCGATGAAGTTGACCGCTCCCATTTCCGTTTTAAGCGCGATGAAAGAAGCGGCGGGAGAAGGGATTATCGTAAAGGGCGGCAAATTTCTTGAAGACGTTTCAAAGGCGGATGCGGTCGTTTTTGATAAAACGGGGACGCTGACGCAGGCGGAGCCGCACCTTTCCCGCGTCATTGCGTTCGGGAAAAATGACGAGACTGACGTTTTACGCACTGCCGCCTGTCTTGAAGAGCATTTTGCCCATCCGGTTGCGAACGCGATTGTAAAAGCGGCGGCGGAACGCGGCATTGAGCATCCGGAAAAGCACGCGAAAGTCGAATATATCGTTGCGCACGGCATTGCGACGACGCTTAACGGAAAAAAACTTTTTATCGGAAGCAGGCATTTTATTTTTGACGACGAGCACATTGCTGCGCCTGAAAACCTTGACGCCGTTCAGCGAGAGGCGTTGGAAAAAGGCGAGTCGCTTTTGTATCTTGCCGACGAAGACGGGCTTTTAGGCGTTTTTGCGGTAACCGATACGATTCGCCCCGACGCGGCGAAAGTCGTCCGGCTTTTGCATTCCGACGGTATTCAAGAGTGCGTGATGATTACCGGCGACGATGAGGGGGCGGCGAAAACTGCGGCGGAGGCGGCGGGAATCGACCGCTATATTTCGCGCGCGCTCCCCGATGATAAAATCTGTTATATCGAGGACGGCAAACGGCGCGGCAAAAAAGTTATCATGATCGGCGACGGGATAAACGACGCGCCTGCCATTGCGGCGTCCGACGTGGGCATTGCGATGGGAGAGGCCGCGGCGATAACCGGCGAGACGGCGGACATCATTCTTCCGGCGGAAGGCGGACTTGAAGCCCTCTATAAAACGCGGATTTTGGGAAAGCGGCTTGTGCGGCGAGTGGACGCGAACAATCGGGCGATTATCGCGGTCAATTCGGCACTGATGGCGGCGGGACTGTTCGGACTTTTGTCGCCTTCGCTTGCGGCGCTCTTCCACAACTTGTCGACGGTGCTGTTCAGCGTGTACGCGGCGGCTCCTCTGTTGGACAAAAAGGAATAAAAGCGATGCAGATAAATTATTTTGAAGGGCGGATACGCGTGCGGGATAAGGCTCTCCGCGACGGCGAACTCCGCGCTCGGGCGCTTAAAATTGCGGAAAAATTGTGCGCGGTTCAAAATGTGGAATACAACGAAAAGACGGCGAGCGTTTTAATCGAGTATGCGCCGGAGTCGGTGGATAAAACGCTGATTGAGGCGATTACTCCGTCCGCGCTCAAACTCCGCCGTTTGCTTGACGGATTTGGCGGCGTGCGGAAAGAGGCGGTTTTTGCCGAACTGGATAAAATTGAAGCGGCGGCGGATGCTGCGGGCGCCGTTTCGGAGACGGAGGTTAATTCGTGAACGGCGCGGGCAACCTTTGCGGAGCGAGAGAATAAGCGTGGAGATTTTTTATTGGTATAAAATCGACTTAGAGGCTCGCAATCCCGTAGTGACTGGAGGGAGCGCGCTTACCGTCGGCAGTTTTGACGGGCCGCACGCGGGGCATGAAGCGTTGTTCACGTCCGTGTTTGACGCGGCACAAAAGCAAAGTCTTATCCCCGGCATTATAACGTTTACGCGCCCGCTGCCGTCTCTCAAAAACTCCGCGTCGTATGTCGGCGACATCGCTTCGCTTCGTCAGCGGCTTTCAGGCTACGAAAAGCGCGGCTTTCAATTCGTCTTGTTGATTGACTTTTCTCCCGATTTTGCTAGAATGACCGGCGATTCGTTTTTGCATACGTTAGTATCGCGCTTTTCCATGAAGTTTATTGCGGAAGGACAAGACTTCCGGTGCGGATATAAGGGCGCGTTCGGTAAAAAGGAAATAGAAGAATGCGCGCAGCGTTTTGACTTTCAAACGGCGTTTCATTCCGCAGTGCTGCATGAAGGGGAGCGCATATCTTCTTCTATTATACGGCAGCGGATTTACAGCGGCGCGCTTACGGGGCTTGAAGACGTGCTCGGGCGCGCTTATGCAGTCGATACGGACCATATGCCGTTTGAAAAAGATACGGACGGCGCGATTGTGTACGACAGACGGCGTTTTACGCAGGTTTTGCCTGAACGCGGCGTCTATGATGTCAGGGTAAATACGTCCTTAGGTAATTTACGGGCTCAACTTGAAGCGGGGAGTAAAACCGTTCGCCTCTTTGGTGCCGCTTTCAATGAGCTTCCGCGAATTCGGACGGTAGAATTTTTATAATAAGGGGTAAGTAGTATGGCGCTTACAAAAGAAACGACTTCTTCAATCGTAGGAAAATACGGTGAAAAAGACACGGACACGGGGAACATTAAAGTTCAGATTGCATTGTTTACGGAGCGTATCAAGCAGTTGACCGCGCATTCGAAGATGTTTCCGAAGGACACCGGAGCAAAGCGCGCGCTTTTGAAGGTTGTCGGACAGCGGAGGAAGATGCTCAAATATTATGAGCGCACGAATCTTGAAGGATACCGCGCGTTTATTAAGGAATTGGGACTGCGTAAGTAGTTTTTGCGAAAGGCCTGCGCCGCACACCGTTGGCGGTACAGGCTTTTTTATTAAACCTATTCTGAAACTTCCGTTTCAGAATAGGTTACCTTGAAATGCGATGTTCCAAATCGTGCCATCTGTGCGATTTGGAACTCGGTAACCTGTTCGACAACGAAGTTATCGAACAGTCTTATTACTATGGAATTTATGTGCAGTCGATAGACACGGCGCAAATTCCCTTGTCAACGGAAAAGAACTATTCAAAGAAGAAAGAAGGAAATTGATGTCAGTAGAAAGAGTAACTTACAGATTGGGAGACGAGGATTTAATCCTTGAGACGGGAAGAGTCGGCAAACAGGCGAACGGCTGCGTTTTTGCGCAATGGGGAGGTGCGGTCGTCATTGCGACGGCGTGCGCGTCGCACAACATAACGGAAGGGCAGGACTTTGTTCCCGTTACGGTTGACTATAACGAAAAATTTTACGCGGCGGGAAAAATTCCCGGCGGATTTATAAAGCGGGAAGGGCGCCCGAAGGAAAAAGAAATCCTTGTTTCGCGTTTAATCGACCGTCCGATGCGTCCGCTTTTTGAACCTTCGTTCGGACGCGAATTACAGATTGTTCCGACCTGCGTTTCCGCGGACGGAATTCATACGCAGGATATTTTAGCGGTTATTGCAGCCTCCGCCGCAGTTACCATTTCCGACATTCCCTTTCACGGGCCTGTTGCGGCGTGCCGCGTCGGTTACTTGAACGGCGAGTACGTTATCAATCCGACTTTCGCGCAAATCGAAAAGGCGGAATTGGAAATTGTAGTTGCCGGAACTGCCGACGGTTTTACAATGGTTGAAGGCGGCGCGAACGAAGCGAGCGAAGAAGTCATGCTCGGCGCGCTTGAAAAGGCGCAAGGCTTTATCACGGAAATGTGCAAGTTGCAAAACGAATTGCAGAAAAAATGCGGAAAAGAAAAACTGCCGCTTGCGCCGCTTGAAGTAAAACTTGAAAATGCGGAAAAAATCGAAGCGGAAGCGACGCCGCTGATAAAAGAAGCGTCTTTCCGCGACGGAAAGCAAAACCGCGGAGAGGCAGTTGACGCCGTCCGCGAAAAACTTGCGGCGCAGTACGCCGAACAACTTGAAGACGCGACTCAGTTGCGGCTTTTTAACGCGCTTCTCGACGATATTCAGTTCAAATTGCTCAGAAAGTCCATTCTTGATGACGGGGTGCGTATCGACGGCAGAAAATGCGATGAAATTCGTCCTATTACGTGCGAAATCAACGTGCTGCCTTATCCGCACGGCTCGGCTTTGTTTACGCGCGGGGAGACGCAGGCGCTTGCAGTCGCGACGCTCGGCACGTCTTTTGACGAGCAGGTCTACGACGACATTGACGGAGATCGCAGCGAACATTTTATTTTGCATTACAATTTTCCGCCGTATTCCGTCGGCGAAGTGGGACGGCTTGCGACCGGCAGGCGCGAAATCGGGCACGGGAACCTTGCGCGCCGCTCTCTTGCTCCGATGGTGCCCGGACGAGATAAATTCCCGTATACGGTGCGCGTCGTTTCTGAAATCATGGAGTCCAACGGCTCATCGTCGCAGGCGTCTACGTGCGGCGGCTGTCTTGCCATGCTTGCGGCGGGCGTTCCGATGAAAAAAATGGTTGCCGGAATTGCGATGGGGCTTATCACCGAGGGGCAGCATTACGAAAAATACAAGATTTTGTCCGACATCCTCGGCGAAGAAGATCATCTTGGCGACATGGACTTTAAAGTCGCGGGGACGAAGGACGGCATTACCGGTTTCCAGATGGATATAAAAATCGCCGGCGTTTCGATGGATATTATGAAAGAGGCGCTTTCTCAGGCGAAGGCTGGGCGGCTTCACATCCTTTCGATTATGGAAAAATGCATCGATAAGCCGCAGGAAATCAGCAAAAACGCTCCAAAAATCCTTTCGATGAAGATTCCCGTCGACAAAATCGGCGCGCTTATCGGCCCCGGCGGCAAGAATATCAAAGCCTTGTGCGCGCAGTATAACGTTACGATCAACACCGACGACGACGGCACCGTTACCATTTACGGCAAAAACGGAACGAGCGCAGAGGAAGCGAAAAAAGCGGTCAAAGGCATTACCGAAGACCCCGAAGCAGGCGGAATATATCAGGGTACGGTCAAACGCATTATGGAATTCGGCGCCTTTATCGAAATTTTGCCCGGGAAAGAAGGGCTGTGCCATATTTCAAAACTTTCCCGCCAGCGCGTAGAAAAAGTTTCCGACGTCTTGAAGGAAGGGCTGGTTATTCCCGTCAAACTTATCGAAGTCGATAAGATGGGACGCTTGAACCTCTCCTATATCGACGCTCTTGAAGAGCAGTCCAAAAAGTAAAATTGCAAGCCGGCTGTAAGTGCAGCCGGTTTTTTTGTGCGGAAAAGGCACATACAATCTCGCGGTGTTTCGGCTTTGTCTGAAACTCGATAGTGTTTTTCAACTACGCCATTTTAGTGATTGAAAATAAACGTTCTCTTATAAAATCTTTAAATTGCATAGTCCGTTTATACTGTTTTTTGAATGGACTGTCCGTAAAACTGGTAAAAGTTTGTCTGCCAGCGATATATTTTGGCTAGGAGAATAAGAATAGAGACATCACGCTCATGGAAATCAAGTTTGGAAAAATGATACTGCAATCGATTGCGTTCTACGATGTTTTTAGAAAGAATGAGGCATTTTCTATCATTTCGCGCATATTTCTAACTTTAAAACCTGTGAAAAGGGCAAAATTGAATTCTGTGCATCGCGTCCAGTTGAAAAAAAATATTAATTATAGTATAATATGAATGTTTTTTTTGTAAAAGCATTTAACAAAATGCCAGGTTAGAAGCATACATATAAAGAGAGGGGTATATGTTTATTAAAATTGATAGAGAAAACTTATTCAAAGAAAGATTGTCATCTGGTATCAATTTATTTACTGGTGCAGGGTTTTCTATATTTACCCGATGATGATGGTGTATGTTTGCCGACTGCCAAATCATTATGTGCTGCGCTACTCGAAAAATTTAATTTAGATGCTGATATTTACGGCGATGATTTAGAAACCTTATCAGCTTTAGTTGATCAGGCAGAATTAGATACTTTTTTGCGACAAAGATTTAAAATTAATCACAAATATTTTATTCTTAATAAAATACATCTTTTATCATATATCACAACAAATATTGATAATATTATTCATTTAATTGTCAAATCCGACAGTAGATATTATCTAAGAAATTTAAGCTATTATGGTGCAGCTAAGAACGTCTCCGGGCAATTAGAATATATACCATTACATGGAGACGTATTAAATCAAGAGACAAAATTAATTTTTGAGAAATTTGATCTTGCCATAGCAGATAAAGTAAATTCGGATTTGTATCATGAGGCAATAAGTAAATTAAGATATAAGCCTGTATGCTTCTGGGGGTATTCGTTTCATGATCCAGGGGTACTAAAAGTAGTAAAAAAGTTATTAGATGACTATCAGAATAATGACATATGGATACAATGTTTGCTTGAAGATAAAAAACAAATCACTCTATTTAAACAATTAGGATGCAATATTATTTTAGGTAATACAGAAGATTTATTAACATGGATAGAAATGAATATAGTCGATGAATCTATTATCTCATCTTCTGATTTTGATTTAAACTATAATAAACTTAAAAAATATTTTATTCCGACAATAAATGATGTCCCTGCTGTTCCCGCTACTGATTTTTATGTGGAAGGGAAAACTAATTGGTATTCTACCTTAGCTAAACATGCAATTGAACTAGATATTGTCAACGATTTATATAATGCACATATCCAACATAAACATATTATCCTTGTT
The DNA here is from genome assembly GCA_052169915.1 of Treponema sp. Classification (GTDB taxonomy): domain Bacteria; phylum Spirochaetota; class Spirochaetia; order Treponematales; family Treponemataceae; genus Treponema_D. The sequence continues at coordinate 1,470 of JBQNBN010000092.1, read as the reverse complement.
GGAACAGATTTTGCAGGAAAAACAACAACATTGATGCAACTTTCCTTAAAATTGAATACACCAAACAAATTATTTATTGAGGATCTAACGGAAGAATTAAGTAACTATATTATCAATAATATAAATGGTAGAAAAGTTGTAATTTTTGTAGATAATTGTGAAAAGGATATAATTGTATATAGAAACTTAACAGAAATAGATAATATATATACTATTGCAACAGCAACAGATTATAATTTTGAAACCACAAAACATCTGCTTGAAACCAGTCGCATACACATTATGCCAATAAAAGATTTGACTCAAGAACAAGCTAGAAGGTTTTATAATGCGATAGATAGTAGTATAAAAAAATCGATATTTAAATATAAAGATATAGAAAGTGAAAATTTTTCTATTTTAGAAATGATGTTAAAAAATATTTCAAATATATTAATTGAAGCAAAAGTAGAAAAAGTATTGAAGAGAGTTTTAAACAGTAATGAAAAAGCTTTTGAAGCTGTCGGTCTCGCTTCTTATTTGTCTACAAATAATTCTGCTTTATCAACAGATATTTTATTCTCATATTTTGATTGTGAGTCATATGATGATACAAAAAAGTATGTTACTGAAGCAAATGGGTTATTACGAGAAATGAATGTGAGCGTTGATCCATGTGATAATGATCAGGATTATTATGATATTCGGTCTAAGTTATTTCTACGCTATAGTAGAAAAATTCTTAGTAAAGAAGCGACTTTAAAAGCTCCTTATGTAAAAGTTATAAAGCTTTTTTTGAAAAAATACCGAAATGTAAGATATTTCAGTATAATTTATTTAGGCGTACGGCTTTTGATGCAAAGCTATGTTATGATTTATTTAATACGGAAGCAAAAACAATATATGAAGAGTTATATAATTATGAAGAAAATCCATATACTTTACAGCAATGGTCTCTTTGCCTTGCATATTTAAATGAATTTAAAGAAGCTTTTTTATATATCGATAAAGCTTTACGAGAGCATCCTAATAATTTTAGCATCCAAAACACACGTGCAATAATTTTATTTGAAGCGAACAAACATGAAAACAATGAAATAGGTTTGCAAAAATGAAATGAAGCAATGGAAATATTGAAAAGATGTTATTATAATGATAAACGTAAAAGTTATCATGCAAATCGTTTCGCTGAATTTTCAATAATTATTTTTGAGAAATATCATAATTATAAATATATTGAAGAGGCAAAAAAATGGATAGATGAAATTATTACAGATGGAGCAATAACTAATAGATATACTAAAACATACAAAAAACAATTAGAAGAGATAATTCAATCTTATGCGCATACTTAATCTAAAGAGGGGTTAATTCCCCGACGCTCTGCGTCGAAAAGAAAATAGTGTATAATGAAGGAATGGAAAAAGAACACTGCGAAAAATCATAATAAGACCATGTTGTTATACCACTTGGTATTTCCAGCGAAGTATA
>JBQNBN010000091.1:0-10080 GCA_052169915.1 Treponema sp. | reverse complement strand
TTATCCTCACCCGCCGCCCCTAAAACACAGTTTCACGGCGGCGGACAAAATTCCGCATTCCCCATTCAGAATTAAGACCGCCGCGTCTTCTCCTCAACGCCCCTACCCCCCTAACATATTTCCCTGTGAGTTTATCCACAGAGGTTTTGCCTACGGCAAAACCTCTGTGGATAAACTCGCGCAGGCGGCAACTCCTCTAAATTCTTCACGCTCCTAATACCATTTCCTCGCAAGAATATCCACACTCTAAAGAGTGTGGATATTCTTGTTGCAGGCGGAACGCCATTCCATCTTTCAAACACTATCCTTCGCCGCCTGCCATTCTCCCTTGATATAACCCGATTTCCGAATTAAAATCACAGTATGGAAGAAATTACAGTCAAGAAAAACGGACTTGTTTATTCGGAAGACATGAAAACCGTGCTCGGCGTCGATGAAACGTCGAATTTATTTACGGGGACGGTGCCGAACGGCGCGGAGCGGATTGAAGCGGAGGCGTTCACGTGCTGCGCGTTTACGCGGATTTCCCTGCCTGAGTCGGTCAAATACGTCGGGCAAAATCTTTTTACCAATTCGGAAAAACTTGAATGGGTGCATTTGCCTTCGTCGCTCAAAACGCTTTCGCCGTATATGTTCAGCGGCTGCCGGTCGCTCATTCACATCGATATGCCCGTTGAAGTCAGCGAGTTTCCCGAAGGACTGTTTGAAGGCTGTTCTTCTTTGCAGGATATTCCGTTCCGTTACGGAATAAGCGTTCTGCCGGAAAACGTTTTTGCCGGCTGCGCGTCGCTTACTTCTCTTACCGTTCCGAACTCGGTCAAAAAAATATGCAAGGGCGCCGTTTCCGGCTGCGCCAATCTGCAGACAATCGTTCTGCCGGAAAAACTTGAAGAAATTGAAGACGGCGCAATTTTCGACTGTCCAAAACTCCTGCATATACGGATGAAAGGCGATGGCGGAATTTTCTACGCCAACGCAGAAGGGAGCGCGGTGTTCAAAAAGACTGCAAACGGCGACGTTGAAGTGTTTAAAATAGAAAAAAAGTTTTCACAGGCGGCAGGGCTTAAAGATGACGGAGATGAAAACCCTTCCATTATTGACTTCAGCGATTATGAAGACGACAGTGAAGTGCTGTCCGACAATGCGTCCGAACTTTCCGATGAGGAAAATGAAGATTGGGGCGCGGACGAAGAAAATACCAATACTATAGAAAGGAAGGAAACGATTATGGCGGAAAATGAAGATACCCGCACCGAGGGAGCGATAACCGTATCGGATGACGACGCGCTTGCGGCGCGTATGGCGGAAATTATGGGAACAAGTAAAACCTCTGAGACGCCTTTTTCCATTACCGACATTCCCGAAGCGACGGACGAGGAAGTTCAAGCGTCCCGACTTGCGCCGAGCGCGCGGAAAGACGAAGCGGCTCAAGATGAATCTTTAACGGAGCGCGGAGACGAATCGGAGGAGTCGGGGGCGCGCATTGTGCTTTCCGGACACGCCGCCGTCACGGAGGAAGAAGAAAACGCTGCCGACTTGGATGTAAATTCTTCCGATGACGGCGATATGGACGGTCGGCTTTCCGATATTCTTGCGCAGGAAAAACAATTTTCACTGGACTTTTCGATTGCGGACATTCCGGAAGCGTCGGAAGAAGAACTTGCGGCGGAAATTCTTGCGCCGTCCGCAAAGGAAGCGGCGTCTCAAAATGCTGTGGAGCAAAGCGGCGGCAGCGCGTCCTTAGGCGGCGTTGAGCCTGCCGATAACCAGCCGCCGGAGTCTGCGGCGAATGAAGCGGCGCTTACCGACCGGGAAGAAGCCTTAAAGCAAGCTGCCGCCATCGTTGACGAGCATATTATAGAGACGGCGGGCGTGAGCGCCGAGCCTATAGTCGCTGTGGAGCCGCCTGCCGAAATGCAGATAAATCCTGCAATTACGCCAGAGCCGCCGCTTCCCGATAACTTTGACGAAAAAGCGGTTATGGAAAATCTCTTTTTTGAGTCCGCTAAGGTTATGCAAAAAAACACGGGGGTTTCCGCTCCGAAGACGCGGATTTTGTTTGTGTTTGCGGAAAAACTCTGCGACGGCAGCGTCGGCAAAGATTTTTCGCCGCGCCTCGTGGATTGCTGCAACCGGCTTGCAAAAGTCCACAACTTTACGAGCGTCTATTATTTCCACGGCATAAAACTTGAAAACGACAAGTTCCGCGCTCAATTCCGGCAGTTGATGCAGAGAAAAGACGCGGTATACGCGGTTACAAGCGAGTATCTTTCCATGCTTTCCGACGAGCAGCGGACGTTTGCCGACAACGCGGGAATTAAAATCGACGGGGAAAGCATTGAACGGCAGGTAAAAGACGCGTCGGATTCCCGCGTGGAATGCCTAAAACTGATTTTGCAGGACGCGGAAGGCTGAGTTTTGCGTTCGGGCGGGACTGGATAATGCGCGGCGGAATGCGGACTGCAAACGTTTGCGGACTGTTTTTAGTCGGCTTCCGCGCTGCGCTGAACGTTCTGCCGCCTAAAGCCGTATTCATTCATAAATGAATCCCTTATATGCAGTCGACGGGAAAAGTCCGCATAAAAAAATAGGAGTGCGTATGTACGAGTCGGGAGAAGATTATCTTGAAGCAATCCTCATGCTGAAAAACGAAAACGGTTTTGTGCGCGCAATCGACGTTGCGCATAAGCAAAATGTGTCAAAACCGAGCGTCAGCCGCGCGATGGGGATTTTGCGCGAGCAGGGCTACATCACCATTGAAGAAGGGCAGCACATCGTACTGACTGAAAAAGGCATGAAAAAGGCGAGCAGCGTTTATTCGCGCCACAAACTCCTCACGGAATTTTTTATGCGCATTGCAAAAATCCCTGAAGACCAAGCGGAGACCAACGCCTGCCGCGTAGAGCACGTTATCGATTCCGACGTCGTTGCGGGAATTCAAAAATGGATGGCGGAAAATTAAGGCGTGCAGATAAGACGGATTTGCTGAGCCTGTGCTGCGGCGGGATTGTGATTTTACGCGGTACGGCGGACAGCGTTTGCGGCTTGAGTACGGCGCAGTTTAGAATGGACGGCGGATGAACTGCCGTCCATTTGCGTTTTAATTTTGTTTGCCGCCGTTTTCAAGCGTTTTAATCGGCAGAACGTTGTCAAGTTTGCCGTCGATGAGCGTGGGCTTTGTCTCCGCGCCGAATATGTCTTCCATCGTTTCAAGATAAAGGCGGTCGCGGGTAACTTTGGGCGAACGGCGGTACTCTTCGTACACGGAATTAAAGCGCGCTACGTCTCCTTTGGCGCGGTTTACGCGCTCGGCGGCATAGCCTTCCGCCACTTGCAGCTGCCGGTCAGCCTCGCCCTGCGCCTTCGGGATTTCCGAATTGTACGCTTCCTTTCCTTCGTTGATAAAGCGGTTCATATCCTGAATGGCTTTGTTGACGTCCTCAAACGCGTCCTGCACGCCCGACGGCGGCACGATGTTTTGCAATTTTACCGCGATAACGTTTATACCCAGTCCCAACTGCTTAAAATTGGCGTTCATGCTGTCAAGCGCGCTGTTTTCGATAGCGGAACGCTCGGAACTCATGATGTCGAGGATGGCGCGGTCGCCGACAAGGGCGTTGATGACCGAGTGCGAAATATCGCGGATGGTCTGCCGCTTTTCAAGCACGCCGAACAGCCACTGCTTCGGGTCGACAATCCGGTACTGAATTATCCATTCGACGTCGACAATGTTTAAGTCGCCGGTGAGCATTGTCGATTCGCTTATGATATTGTTGCGGTATTCGTTGTCGCGCCCCGCTTTGACCGTCTTAAATCCGAACTGTTCGGTCTGCACCACTTTGACGGGCACGTTATAATTCTTGTCGATTCCGAACGGCAGTTTGAATTGCAGGCCGGGTCCCGCCGTGCGCTCGTATTTTCCAAAGCGCGTAATGACGGACTGCTCCGTCTCATCGACGATAAAAAAACTGCCAAGTCCGACGATAAAAACGGCAATCGCCGCGATAATCCAAAAAACGGCGGATTGATTGACCGCAATTTTGGGTTTGGGAGTTGAAGCCATGATAACCTCCGTGCTTTCGGCTGCGTCCGCGCGGGAAGTCAGCCTGTTATGGACAATTTGTTTCATTTCGACTTTGCCGGCCGGCAATCATCGAAGATTGTCTGTGCTCTTGAGTGCACTTAATTCGCCAGTCGTAAAAATCGCTGTTCGACAGTCGAATTCCAAAGAATGTATGTTTTAAGATATATTTGATAAAATAAAATTACAAGAGGATTGAATTGGAACATTCGTATTTGTTTTTTGATATTGAATGCGCAAACTGCTTCGGCGGCGTGGGAAAAATGTGTTCGTTCGGCTATGTGCTGACCGACGCCGATTTTACCGTGCTCGACAGTCAAGATGTGGCGATGAATCCGGAAGCGGAATTCGATTGGTATTTGTTTTCCGCAAAAAATAAATGTAAGTTGGCGTATTCAAAGGATTATTTCCGCGCGCAGCGTAATTTTGCGGCGTACTACAAGGGAATTAAAAAACTTTTGGAAGAAAGCGGGCGGCGCGTCATCGGCTTTAGCAGCGCGAATGACGTGGGCTTTGTCGTTTCCGCGTGGGAGCGTTACGGGCTTGAGCCGATAAACTTTGCCGCCTACGACAGCGCGGCGATTGCTTCAAGCATAACCGGCGAAAAGCGCGGACTTTCGGATTGGTGCGCGTTTTTCAACGTCGATACGTCGAATTTGACGGCGCATTGTTCGCGAGACGACGCGATGATGACAATGCTTTTGGTAAAGGCTTTGTGCGCGCAAAACAACGAGGGACTGGAATCGCTTTTGGCTCGGCATAAGGACAGCCGCCTTTCGGTGGAAAAATATCTTGAACGCCGCGAAATAAAACGCCGCCGCGAAGAAACGATAAAAAAGATAGAAGCCTTGTACGGCAAAAAAAGCCGCGCGCTCCTTTCAGACAAGTTTGCAGGGCGGACTTTTGCGCTGAGCCGCAAACTGATGAAAAACGCCGATGACGCCTATGCGCTTGCCGACTACATTTTTCATAACGGCGGCGTTTTAAACAAAAGCGTCAAAGCCGGCGGGGGCGTTCTTATCGTGCCGGACGGAGATGAGCGGAACGCGACTGAAAGCGGGATAAAGACGATGACGGCGGATGCGGTGAGGGGAGGGGAGTAGGAATTAAGAACGCTTACTTAATGCGTAATTAGGAATTACCGCATTATGAATTACGCTCTTTAAGCTTTTTATTTGTACGCAGGCTTGCTTTGGTAAACTTGCGCGAGCGGTAACTCCTCTCCGCCAGAAGTTTTATTTCGTCGGAGGTAATGCGCAATTCAAGAAGGTGCACATTGTCGGCTGCGGACGGTGTTTTGAGACGGGGCGCATTCTCTGGTTTGAAGAGCGGTTTTTGCTTTCGTGCCGTCTAGTCTACTGTGATTTTCAGCGCGCCGGACTTTTTATCACGCTCAAGATTTTTCTGCTCCGTCAGCAAGTCAACACATAATTTACCGCCGTTTGCAAATCCTTTATGAGTGTGCTCAACAGCAAGCGCAACTTCGTACTCCGAGCAGGCGCAAAGTCCTGTCCTTCCCTCTGGAAGTTTTATTTCGTCGGAGGTAACGCCATTTCAACAAGGCGCGTATTCTCGAAGTAGGGCGATGTTTTTGAGGCGGAAAACATTCTCCGTCTTGAAAAATGGGTTTTTACTTTCGTGCCGTCTAGTCCACCGTTATTTCCAACGCGCCGGATTTTTTATCGCGTTCAAGATTCTCCGGGTCTGTCAGCAAGTCAACGCATAGTTTTCCGCCGTTTGCAAATCCTTTATGGACACAGTCAACGGCAAGCGCAAGCCAGTGTTCCGAGCATGCGTAAAATCCCGTCCTCCCCGCCGGAAGTTTTATTTCGTCTGAGGTAATGCGTATTTCAAGAAGGAGCGCGTTGTCGGCGGCTGTCAGTGTTTTGCGGCGGGGTGCATTCTCCGGCTTGAAAAATGGGTTTTGCTTTCGCGCAGTCTAGTCTACCGTGATTTCCAGCGCTCCGGATTTTTATTGCGCTCAAGATTTTCCTGCTCCGTCAGCAATGCAACGCTGAGTTTGCTGCCGTTTGACAGTCCTCTGTGGGCGCAGTCAACGGCAAGCACAAGCCTGTATTCTGTGTAGGCGTAAAGTCCTGTCCTTCCCGCCGGAAGTTTTATTTCGTTTGGGGTAATGCGCAATTCAAGAAGGCGCGCGTTGTCGGCGGCGTGCAGTATTTTTGCGGCGGGGCGCATTCTCCGGCTTGAAAAGCGGGTTTTATTTTCGCGTCGACTAGTCTACTGTGATTTTCAGCGAACCGGACTTTTTATCACGCTCAAGATATTCTAACTCTGTCAGCAATGTAATACTAAGTTTTCCGTCGTTTGCAAATCCTTTATGGGCACAGTCAGCGGCAAGGGCAAGTCTGTACTCCGAGCATGCGTAAAATCCCGTCCTTTCCGCCGGAAGTTTTATTTCGTCGGAGATAATGCGCAATTCAAGAAGGCGCGCGTTGTCAGCGGCGGACGGTGTTTTGAGGCGGGGAACATTCTCCGGCTTGAGAAATGGGTTTTGTTTCCATCCCACTTAGTCTACTGTGATTTTTACGCGCCGGATTTTTTATCGCGCTCAAAATTCTGCGGCTCCGTCAGCAATGCAACGCATAGTTTACCGCCGTTTGTAAATCCTTTGTGAGCGCAGTCAATGGCAATCGCAAGTCCTTGTTCCGAGCAGGCGTAAAATCCCGTTCTTCTCGCTGAAAGTTTTATTTCGTCTGAGGCAATGCGCATTTCAACAAGGCGCGTATTCTCGAAGTAGGGCGATGTTTTTGAGGCGGGAAACATTCTCCGTCTTGAAAAATGGGTTTTTACTTTCGTGCTGTCTAGGCCACCGTGATTTCTAACGCGCCGGATTTTTTATCGCGCTCAAGTTTCTCCGGGTCCGTCAGCAATGCAACGTTTAGTTTACCGCCGTTTGCAAATCCTTTATGGGCGCAGTCAACGGCAAGCACATGCCTGTATTCCGTGCAGGCGTAACTCCGCCCTCCTTCCCGCCGGAGGTTTAATTTCGTCTGAGGTAATGCGCATTGTCGGCGGCGGGCGGTGTTTTGAGGCGGAGCGCATTCTCCGGTTTGAAGAGCGGATTTTGCTTTCGTGCCGCCTAGTCCACCGTGATTTCCAACGCGCCGGACTTTTTATCACGTTCAAGATTTTCCGGCTCCGTCAGCAATGCAATGCTTAGTTTTCCGCCGTTTGCAAATCTTTTATGCGCGCAGTCAACGGCAAGCGCAAGTCCGTACTCCGAACATGCGTAAAATCCGGTCATTCTCGCCGGAAGTTTTATTTCGTCGGAGGTAATGCGCATTTCAAGATGATGCGCATTGTCGGCGGCGTGCGGTATTTTGAGACAGGGAACATTCTCCGTCTTGAGAAACGCGTTTTGTTTCCGCTCGGCTCAATCTACCGTGATTTCCAACGCATCGGATTTTTTATCGCGCTCAAGTTTCTCCTGCTCCGTCAGCAATGCAACTCTAAGTTTGCCGTCGTTTACAAATCCTTTATGGGGAGCAGTCAATGGCAAGTGCAAGTCCGTGTTCCGAGCAGGCGTAAAATCCCGTCTTTCCCGTCGGAAATTTTATTTCGTCTGAGGCAACGCACATTTCAAGATGATGCGTATTACCGGCTGCGAACGGTGTTTTGAGGCGGGAGGTATTCTCTGGCTTGAGAAATGGGTTTTGTTTCCATCCCGCTTAGTCCACCGTGATTTCCAGTGCGTCGGATTTTTTATCGCGCTCAAGATGTTCCGGTTCCGTCAGCAAGTCAACACATAATTTATCGCCGTTTGTAAATCCTTTATGGGTGAGGTCAACGGCAAGCGCAAGTCCGTACTCCGAACATGCGTAAAATCCCATCCTCCTCGCCGGAAGTTTTATTTCGTTGGAGATAATGCGTATTTCAAGAAGACACGCGTTGTCGGCGGCGAGGCGCGTCATCCGTCCCGAACGCAAAGTTGCACCATTTTTCGCGTCCGCCACGGTGTGCATGCGTTCCCTGCATAGGGCATGCCGAGAGGGAAAATTGGTTGCAATATTTTCTTAATTTAACAAACCTTAATTTCAAGTCATTTAGACAAATAGGATCATTATTGTAATACCTTGTAAAAAATATTATACAGTAAATATATCGTTTGGAACTACATAAAAATCTGTTTCTTCATTACAATTATGCTGACTAACTACTATCTTTTTTATATGTCAAATATAATCAGACTGACTTTTTTATATACAAATGCAGTATAGCTTACGGATTTATCTGTTGCTTATTCATGTGTGAGTAAAGATACTAAGATATTAGAAAGGTTTTCAAATGGAACCAAGTATTGAGTGTGCGCATAGCCCATGAGTCAAAGTTTTTGGGTATAAAAAAATAAACAATTAGCTTGACAATGTGATAGCAAATATGTTTTATTAAAAAAAACTATGTTTATTATAGGAAAATTTATTTATGAGAGAATTAGAATATCCATTTAATTCGGCTTTTATACTAAAAAAGACAAAGTCCTTAAAACGAAAACTTCTAACTGATAATAACTGTCAGCGTTTGAAAAAGAAAATTGCTGTACTCGGCGGTTCCACAACACAAGGAATCGTCGATATTCTTGAACTTTTTTTATTGAATTACGAAATAGAACCGCTTTTCTACCAATCGGAATATAATCAATATTTTACGGATGTTATGTTTGATAATCAGGAACTTGTTGAATTCAATCCTGATTTAATTTTTATCCACACTTCTACACGGAATATCAAAACTTTTCCAACCGTACGAGATGCCCCTGATGATATAAATGCGATGATTGAGAATGAATGCGCTCAGTTTGAGGCGATGTGGACAAAAATAGAGCAGCGTTATCATTGTCCGATAATTCAAAATAATTTCGAGCAGCCGTTTTATCGGCTTATGGGAAATAAAGATGTTTCAGATGTGCATGGGCGCACTCATTTTATAAATCAACTGAATGAGAAGTTCTATTCCTATTCGCAGTTGCACGAAAATTTCTATATCAATGATATAAATTATATGGCGAGCTGCTACGGTCTTCAACAGTGGGCAGATCCTTCTTATTGGCATTTATATAAATATGTTCTTGCGGTGAATGCAATACCCGAACTGGCGTTTAATGTTGCCAATATCATTAAATCAATCTATGGAAAAAATAAAAAAGCGTTTGTTCTTGATTTGGATAATACGCTATGGGGCGGTATTGTAGGTGATGACGGTGCTGAAAATATTGAGATTGGGCAGGAAACACCTATTGCTCAACTGTATTCGGAAGTGCAAACTTATATAAAAGCCCATAAAGATTTAGGAATATTATTAACAGTGAATTCCAAAAATGAAGAAGAGAATGCACTTGCGGGATTGAACAGACCTGATTCCATTTTAAAACCTGAAGATTTTATTACGATAAAAGCAAATTGGGAGTCAAAAGATTTAAACCTGATTCGGATTGCGAAGGAACTAAATATCGGCGAGGACAGCATGGTTTTTGTCGATGATAATCCCGCCGAGCGGGCAATTGTAAAAGCGCAAATTTCTTCTGTCTCTGTACCTGAAATGACTGTACAGGATACGCTTGACCCCGCAAAATATATAACAATCCTTGATAGAAGCGGCTTCTTTGAGGTTACTCAATTTTCCAAAGATGACTTAAAGCGGAATGAAATGTACAAAGCGAATGCCGAACGTGCAAAAATAGAAGCAAGTTTTTCAAATTATGAAGATTATTTGCTTTCTTTAAACATGAAAGCCGAAATACAGGCGTTTAACCCGCTTTATATGTCCCGGATTGCACAACTTACGAATAAATCAAATCAGTTTAATTTGACTACCAAACGTTGTTCTCAATCGGACATTGAAAATATTGCTGCAAATCCTTCCTTCATAACACTTTATGGAAAGTTGGAAGATAAATTTGGGGATAACGGTGTTGTGTCAGTTGTATTTGGTCATTATGATAAAGATAAGCCCGAGTTTCACATTGATTTATGGCTGATGAG
>JBQNBN010000090.1:0-10087 GCA_052169915.1 Treponema sp. | reverse complement strand
CCCCCCCCCCCCCCGTCGTGTCAAGTAAAAAAGTTACAAAAATTTTAATTTTTTTTAATTTTGCACTCCAATCACGTTTCCCTACGGACGGTTGTTACGTCGTTAGAACGATGACACGTTGTCCCGTCCGCAGCCGATCCTCCATTTTTCCCTCAAGTTTGCGCTTAGCAAACTTGAAGCAGGCGGAATGCCGTTTTATCTTTCACCCCCTATAACAACCGCCTGCGACATTCTCTGCCGGTAGCACCCCAAATCACATTTCCCCGCGAGTTTGCTTTTAGCAAACTCGGGCGAGCGGCACATAATTATGTCTTTCAAATCCCGTAGCAACCGCTCGACAATCTCGTGCAGGCGGCAGCAACGTTCTATCTTTCAAATATCTTTCTCCGCCGCCTGCAGGATTATTTTCCCTCAATACGCTATACTTTTCGCAAACAGAAACATAAAGAGGAATACAATGACGGATTTTAGTCAATTTGACATGAAAAAGATTTACGCCGACAGGCGGACGAAGGTTGCCGATTATTTGCTGCAAAACGAGTTGGGAGCGGCGGTTTTTATTGACGGGGAGGCGCACCGGGAGCCGTCGCTGCGCTATTTGTGCGGGCACACGAGCGACGCGGTGCTCATCATTTTTGAAAACGGCGCATCCGTTTTGATGCCGTGGGACGAGATTTTGGCGCGGCAAAACGCATCGGCGGACAAAATAATTCCGTATACGCAGTATGGCAACAACAGCATTCAAGCAGTACAGGCAAACTTAAACGCGGCGGCGGGCGTAAAAAGTAGAAAAGTCGAACTTCCGCCGTCGACGCCCTATCCTGAATTCCTTCGATTTATCGACGCGCTTGCCGGCTGGGATGTCAAATGCCGTGAGGACGGCGCGCACCGGTACGTGGAGCGTCTTCGCATGATAAAGGACGACTACGAAATCGCTTGTACAAGGGAAGCGGCGCGTATCGGCGATTTGATAATCGATAAAATAGAAGAAAAAATTAAAGACGGCTCGATACGGACGGAATCGGACGCGGCGCTGCTTATCGAGCGGGAATGCCGCGAACACGGCTGCGAACGGACGGGATTCGATACGCTTGCGGCGGGACCTGAGCGCAGTTGGGGCATTCATTGTTTTCCGAATTACACGAACGCGCCGTGGCCTGCCGACGGGCTTTCCATTTTGGACTTCGGCGTCGTTTTCCGCGGATACACGAGCGACACGACGGTTACGGTCGTCAAAAATGCGAACGAACAGCAGGAAAAACTGACTGCGCTTGTCCAGTCGGCATATAATGAGTGTCTTTTGCTTTACAAAAAAGGAATTCCCGTCAAAAATGCCGACGAAAAGGCGCAGATGATTTTTGCGGGGGCAAAACGGCGTATGCCGCACACGCTCGGACATGCGGTGGGACTGGAAATACACGAGGCGCCGCGCGTCAGTTCCAAGATGACTGAAGACGTAACGTTTTTGCCGGGCATGATTGTAACGCTTGAGCCGGGGCTCTACGACGAAAAACTCGGCGGCTGCCGTCTTGAAAACGATATTCTTATCACGGAAACCGGCAACGAAGTCCTTTCCCACGCGCGGATTATCAGGCTGTAGGCAGAGAGGGGATGGATAATGGGGAATGAGGAATTGTTCCTGCAAATCCTGTTTATCGCGAGTTTTGCGTTAGCAAAATCTCGTGCAGGCGGAAATCCGGTTGTGTCATTTAAACCTCATTCTCCGTAGCCCGAAGCCGCCCGCAGAATAATGCAATAGACAACCTTCCCGTTGACTGTTCTTCCGCTCCCGAACTGCGTTATTCTCCACCACGTTCTCTCCAGCCCCCGTATTTCCCGCGAGTTTTCTGCAAAGAAAACTCGGGCAGACGGGAATTCCGCTGTATCTTTCAAACTTCGTTCTCCGCCGCCTGCAACCGCTTTGCCTATTAAAACAATTTTTTTAATTGCGGGGCGGAATAAGCGGGGGTATAATTATTTTGCAGTCGAAAGGCTGCCTCTCGTGCGGCACGATGTCGGACGAAGAAATATCTTATGCAAATTGCGGAGTAAAAAATGGAAACGAAACAGGAAGAAATCGCCATTCAGGACTTGTACGGTGAAAAGTACCGGCATTGCTTCGGCTGCGGCGCGGATAACGAGCACGGCTGGCACATTAAAAGTTTTATGCGCGGAGACGAGGTTATCGCGCACTACACGCCTCGCCCCGAGTACACCGGCGGCGTTCCCGAAAACTTGTACGGCGGGCTGATGGCAGCCATTCTCGACTGTCACGGGACGGCTTCGGCGGCGGCGTTCGCCCATACGGCAGACGGGTTAAAACTCGGGAGTGATCCCTTGCTGCGCTGCGTTACGGGTTCGCTCACGGTTAACTTCCGGAAACCGACGCCGATGGGACAGGAACTTGAACTTTTTGCCAAGTGCGTCAACATTGACGGGCGGAAAATTACGGTCGAACTCGGCATTCGTATCGGAGAGACGCAGTTTTGCGACGGAAAAATGCTTGCAATCCGAATGAAAGAATAGGTTTATCCGGTTTGAACACCGCGTTTTGCAGTCGATAAAAATTTTCCGGCGGGCAGAACGCGGCGTTTTTGTTTTTGAAACGAGAGCGGCAAACAAAACAACGGAACCAAATAAACATGATTGGAGCATGGCGGGCGGAACATTGCATTCCGTTTGAGTATTCTGCTTCCTGTCCGAACGTGCAGGGGTAAACCGCTTGGACGGGAAGAAACTCATGATTCGTACGGAACGAAGGGAATTTGTATAACGAGCGCCGTTTATGATAAAAAGTCAGATATGATTTCTAAAAAACTCCTTGACGATATTCAGCGATTTCTTGAAGAAAACTATGAGAGCGGCGGCAAAGAATTTTGGGCGAAAGAAGAATCCCCTCTGCTGCTTTCAAAAGAGTTATGCATTCCTTGCGGGGCGGCAGTCGTTCCACAATTCAAAGAAAGAGCAATCGAGTCGACGGATGTCGACGCTTTCATAAAGCAAAGCGAAAAAATACCGAACTTTCAGAACACCTTGCAGCGGCATATTGCGGATAGGCGCCTTGAAAATGCAGCGATTTATAAAAAGGCGTGCATCGATAAAAAGTTTTTCTCAAAAATTATCAGTCATAAAGATTACGTTCCCAAAAAGCAGTCGGTTATGGCGTTAGGGCTTGCGCTTGAACTTCCGCTCGACGACTTTGAACGCTTCCTTGCGAGCGCGGGGTATGCTTTTATGCCGTCGAGCAAGGCGGACTTAATTGTAAAGTATTGCGTAATGAACCAAATCTACAATTTGATCGAAGTGGACGGCATTCTTGATTCATACGGTTTTGCGTGTTTCTCGCCGAAATAAAACATTCGCCGAAAAAGCGACCTTACGAAGCGTCAAAATCCGTATCATACAGTCAAGAAATGCCGGAAGACGCCGGTGTGAGGAGGAAAGCGATGAAAAAAGGACTGACGGAAATCGTATTTATCATGGATAAAAGCGGTTCGATGAGCGGACTTGAGGCCGACACAATCGGCGGGTACAACGCGTTTATTGAAAAACAGAAGAAAGTTGAAGGCGGCGCGCTCGTTTCCACCGTTTTGTTCAGCGACAAAAGTACGGTTATTCACGACAGAACGCCGCTTGAAAAAGTCGAACCGATGAATGAACGGCAGTATTCGGTCGGCGGCTGTACGGCGCTGCTCGACGCTCTGGGAGGCGCAATTCATCACATCGGCACTGTTCACAAATACGCGCGCGATGAGGACAGACCGGAAAAGACCATCTTTGTGATTACGACCGACGGCGAAGAAAACTCCAGTTCGGAATACGGTTATGAGCAAATCAAGAAGATGGTGAAACGGCAGCAGAAAAACTACGGCTGGGAATTCATCTTTCTGGGGGCGAATATCGATGCAATTTCCGAAGCAGGCAAACTCGGAATCCGTGCGGACAGAGCCGTCCGCTATGAGTGCGACGGTGTGGGAACGGCTTTGAACTTTTCCGCGCTCGGCGGTGCTGTCTGCGGATTGCGGGCAGGGCAGGTTATAACGGGAGACTGGAGCAAGGAAATTGCTGAATATTGTAAAATGAAGGAAAGGTGAAGAATTAAGAATCATTGATACCGTTTTCTGAGAGTTTTGCACCAGCAAAACTCGTGCGGATGGGAAACTATGTTAAATCTTCCAAATAACGTTCTCCCCATCCGCGAAACTCGTGCAGGCGATGCTCCGTTTTATCTTTCAAATATCTTTACAATCGCCTGCCGCATTACGAATTAAGTTTAAGTTTCGCCATCGCTTTAACGGAGACTTCCGCGTCTTTTTTAATAAGCGCGGCAAATTCTTCGCTCGGTATACGCAGAAGAATGCACGGACTTTCGGCGGAGGCGTTCCCCTGTCGTTCCGTGTTCAAGAGGGCTTCGCTCTCGCCGAAAAACGTTCCTTTGCCGGAGTAACTTTGCCTCATGCCGCGCACTTCCGTAACAGAGCCTGAAACGACGTAGTACACGCAGTCCGCCCTGTCGCCTGTGCGGAAAATCATGTCGCCTTCGTTAAAACGCAGCGTGTTTTCGTGTGTCATAAGAGCGGACGGCAGAATAAAAAGCAGTCGGCGGAATGAATGCGCGATTTTCGGGCTGTCGCGTCGCGGCAAGAGATAGATCTCGGTCAAAAGGAGGGATGAGAAATACTGAACGACGTAAATTCCTTGAGCGAAAAACAAAAATAACGTAAAGAATAGGTACACTTCAAAAAGAAGGACGATGAGATTGCTCAAAACGCCGTAAATCGTGTTGTAGTTCGCACGGTTCAAGAAAAACGAAATGACGGCGATAAAAACGGAAAACGAAATTGCACAGAGGCCTGCAAAAAAGGCGGCGAGTTTCAAGGGCGGATGGGATCCGGTTGCAAACTTGTACGCAATCGCCGTCAAAATAAAAAGCATAACGTAGAGAGCTGCGTTCGTGAGTCGGTTTGAAAGCCGGCTGAAGAGGACGGGCAGCGGGAGATTTGCCGAAATATACGCGAATATGGGAAGTGAAAAAATTTGCCGCGTCGTGAACGCTGCAAAAAACATCACCGCCGCGAGGATGACGGCAATCAGCACGCCTGCGAATGTCAAAAGCTGTTTGACAAGCGCGCGCGGACGGGCGACAGGCTTAAAAATCTGTGCCAAGCCTTGTACAGTCGATAAAAAAAGTTTCCGTGCCATCCACACGATAAAAATGCCGAGCACGACGTTGACAAAAGAAAAGGCGGCTCCGTCGGAAAGCGTGTCGATAAACTTCATAACGTTGAAACCCGCGCCCAAATCTTCGGCAAGGCTGATGATTGTCTGCACGGCGAACGCGGACACGTGCAGGATATTGATGAAAATCACGAGGATGAGCAGCATTATCGGCATGAATGAAAAAATAAAACCGAACGAACACGCCGACGCGCACGCATCAAGGTTGTTTTTGACGTAGAGAGACGCGGTAAGATATGCGCCCTGCATGAATGTACGCAAAGCGCATTTTTTTGCGCCGGTCAGCAAACGCAAAACGGGCGCACGGTGCGTTGAATTTTTCAAATTGAGGGCTTTGCCCGCCTCGTCAGCATGGGAATCGTGTAACGGATGCCGGTTTTTGCCGTAAATCCCAGTCCGCCGCCGCCCATTTCGGCAAAAAGGCTGAAATCGGCGGGGCGTTTTCCCATAAAGAACTCAAATCCGAAAAATCCCTCGCCGGTTATGCGCACGGTCGGCTCTCCCGCTGCGGCGGGAAAAACAAAAAGCGGTCCGCCGCCTCCGTAAAGCCGGATGTTTGCCGTCCGCATGAGCGTGCCGCCCATCAGCGCAAGGTCAAGTACGTAATAGGGCTTGCTGCGCTTCTCATTCGGGAAAAATCCTGAAGCGCTCGTACGCACGGCAAGCGAATTGTGAAACAGCCACGGAGAGGCAACGCCGAGCGACATGCCGAAATCGTTTGGGCGTCCGGCAAGAGCGTAGTCAAAGGCAAGTCCCGTAGCATCATTCGCGTTTGCGTTCGTTTCCGCAAACGCCAACGCGCCGCAGCACAAAAGAATGCAAAGCGCAATTTTTTTCATTTATTCTCCATAATAACTCGTTAATAAGTAAAAATACGGAACGGAGTGTCTTTCCGTATTCAAATGACTGTTTACCCCTCTTTGACGAGGAGCATTTTTCCGATTATCGACTGGAAAGGCGGACTAAAAATCGGCAAGACGCGGCGCGCGCGGGTACGGAATGACATCGCGGATGTTCGCCATGCCGGTTATGTAGCGCAAAAGGCGCGCAAACCCTAATCCGAATCCCGAATGCGGAACCGTACCGAACCGCCGTAAGTCCAGATACCACTGATAGTTGGTCATATCCATTCCGCGCGAACGACACGCTTCCAGCAGTTTATCGTAATTTTCTTCGCGCTCGCTGCCGCCGGTAATTTCGCCGAGTCCCGGCACCAGCACATCGACTGCCCGGACGGTTTTTCCGTCGTCGTTTTGCTTCATGTAAAAGGCTTTGACGTCTTTGGGATAATTGTAAACCATCACGGGACTTTTAAAAATCTTTTCCGTCAGATAGCGCTCGTGTTCGGTCTGCAATTCCTTTCCCCATTCGATCGGAAATTCGAATTCGGCATTGTGTTTTTGCAGTTCCGCGACGGCATCCGTGTAGGAAATGCGCTGGAAGGGCGTATTGACGACATGTTCAAGCTGCGCCTTAATGCCCGGCTGAATGCGTTTTTCAAAGAAATCCATGTCCTCGGCGCATTTTGTCAGCGCCCAATTCAAAAGATACTTGATGAATTCCTCTTCCAAATCCATATCGTCGTTCAAGTCGAAAAAAGCCATCTCCGGTTCGCACATCCAAAACTCGCTCAAGTGGCGCGGCGTGTTGGAGTTTTCCGCACGGAAGGTAGGCCCGAACGTATAAACGCGGCTGAGTGCGGCGGCAAGCGTCTCCGCTTCAAGCTGCCCGCTGACGGTAAGGCTCGCCTTTTTTCCGAAAAAATCCTTACTGTAGTCGACTAAAGAGGCGGCTTTTTCAGGCGCCATGCCCTTTGCGCCTGCCTTTACGCCGAGTTCGGCGATTTTTTCAAGCGAAAGCGTCGTAACTTGGAACATTTCGCCTGCGCCTTCGGCATCCGAGCAGGTAATTTCAGGCGCGTTGACGTAGACAAAGCCGCGCTCTTGGAAAAACGTGTGAATGGCAATCGCCATTTGACTTCTCATTCGGAACACCGCGCCGAACGTATTGGTGCGCGCGCGGAGGTGCGCATTTTCACGGAGATATTCCATCGACATATTTTTTTTCTGGAGAGGGTAAGACTCCTGCGGACATTCGCCGAGTACGGTCAATTTCTGCAAAACGACTTCTACCTCTTGTCCGCTTCCCAATGATTTTACGAGTTTTCCTTCCGCGCGGACAGACGCGCCGGTCAACGCGTTTTTGAGCGCGTCTTCTATCATGGAAATATCCGCGCCGCCGTCGGGATTAGAGCGGTCAAACGTCAACTGAATGGCTGCCATGCAGCTTCCGTCGTTCACCTGCACGAAAACAAGATTTTTAGAATCGCGTTTTGTGCGCACCCACCCGCACACCGTAACCGCCCGCCCGTCCGGCTCAAAAGTCAAAATATTTTTAATCAGTTCAGGTCTCATGCACGCATTTTAGTTGTTTGCGGGAGATTCTTCAATCCGGCGGCTGGCGGTCGAATATAACTTGAAAGATATAATTTTGTTTACCGCCAGCCTTTAGTTTGCTTATCGCAAACTGACTAGTGGGGTATGTGCATTACGGACAGACGAAATAAACTCCGTCAGGCAGATTTAACGCGGCTTTCGCCCGCTCCAGTTTGCTTTTCGGCAAACTTACCAGAGGATTTTGTATGTGGGTAGAGACGGGGAGAGGGTAGAAGAAGCAGATAACACATGGAAAACTTTTTATAAAAAAAAGAGTCCCCCTTCCCCGAATAGGACATATGAAAGGACTGAACACATCCGTAAAACAAATGCGTTATTTTTATCGCTGACAGTAAAACTGCTTGCGGCAATTACAATGGAAATTATTTCCATCGTAGTTTTTATTTACATTGTCATTGGTTTTCAACTTTACAAAAAAATGAAAAGCAGTTTATAGAAACAACGTCCCAGCAGGCGATTAATATTGAAAAGTCGAAATATTTTATTCTAAACGTAAAAGCATTGTATCAATGCTTGCAGAGCCGCCCTCAGTTTGTAATGCCGATGACACGCTTGCAAATTATATGCAGGAAGAGGAAAAAGCTGGCAGAAAAATCCGCCATGACGGCAAAGCAGAAAAAGACATAACGGAGCTGTTTCGACTTGTTGAAAAAATTACGAAGCGTTTACGGAAATCTATATGGGTACAAAGTGGGGCGGCGGAGTCAGTTCATAACTGGAAGAAGAAAGCCGCATCTACGATTCGCGTATGCGCACGCGGTATAGAAATACCTCAGTCTCAAACAGCAATATAATTATAATGCCCATCCATATATGCACGGCGCATTTCTCAGCATAATAGGACTTGATATCGACTTATCGGGACTAACGGATTTTATATGTACAATTCGAGTCGGAAAAACCGGATATTGCATGCTTATTCAAAATAACGGAATGATTTTATATGATTCCAATCATGAGGAATTCAACTTTAAATATCTGAAAGACATAAAAGAACAAGCGCTTTTCGGCATCGAATCAATGAATGAAATGTCTCAACTCGTCATACTCAGCGGGAAATCGCAGCGAATGTTCGTATTTCCGCTCAGTGAACTCGACTGGAAACTAATTATTTTATATAGAAGAAAATGAAATTCTTTCCCTTTTTTACGCGCTTTTACAGAACATGATTGCAATCGGTATTTTCATATTTGTTATATATTTTCTCTTGCAATCATTTTGTCCGCATGCTCAAAAACTCTTTTCAACAAGCGGAAAACGTATTCCATAAAATAGCTTCCGGCGACCTTCCCGAGCGTCTTACTGTAAAGAGTAACGATGAAATCGGCATTCTGATAGCGCATTTGAATACGGCAATTGACAGTACAAACGATATGATAAAGCGATTGAAAAAAGAAGTTAAAAGCATGGAAATATTCGATGCTGATTTATCAAGCAATACGATAGAAACGGCCGGAGCGCTTCAGCAACTGGAAACGAATATCGAGGGCGTCAAGGAGCAGGCGGTATAGCAGGCGACAAGCGTTACGGAGACGGCGGGAACGGTCAAGGAAATCATCCGCACGATTGAAACGCTCAACGACAGCATTGAAAACCAATCGGCAAGCGTTGTGCAGTCGTCTGCGTCGGTTGAACAGATGGTTGCGAATATCGCGTCCATCACGGAATCGCTTGAAAAAAGCGATAATATGGTCAAACAGCTTGCGGAGGCGACGTTTGAAGGTAAAACGACGCTGCAAATGTCGAATGCGGTAACGCAAAAAATTGCCGAAGCCTCAGGCGGGCTGCTTGAAGCGAGCGCGGTTATCCAAAATATTGCCGCTCAGACTAATTTGCTTGCGATGAACGCCGCCATTGAAGCCGCGCATGCAGGAGAGGCGGGAAAAGGGTTTGCCGTTGTCGCGGATGAAATTAGAAAATTGGCGGAAGAAGCCGGCGCGCAAGGAAAATCGATTACCGACACGCTTAAAAAACTCAGCGATGACATCAAAGGCCTGTCTGACACGTCAAAAATCGTTGAGGAATGAAAAGTCGTCATCATCCATCCCTTCGTACATGGAGTGTGCTTTATATAAATAATCCCCATTTGATGCCTATACCCACGACTCTCGTACATATAGAATATCTCCTGCCATATATAGCGGTTTATTGGTTTTAGCAATTCTTCGAGTTTGTGTTTTGCGCCCATCGATAATCACTCGAATCATGTCCGTACTGAATAAAATCGGTTTTTCCTTGTGCCCTTTCATGTTTTCATCGTTCCTTTTTCAGTGTGTCAGCATTAGGCATAGCACGATTGTCATGCAGATTATAAAAACGATTAATTCCATTTCTCAGCCACCGCTTCCGCTATTAAAATCTATTAACCGATTGTAGCTATATGTCATTTTTTC
>JBQNBN010000089.1:0-10596 GCA_052169915.1 Treponema sp. | reverse complement strand
AGGGTTTATGTATTCAATTTGAGGGGCAATCAGAGAACGAGCGGAGAACTCTCCAGACGAGAGGGAGGGAAGATTTTCGGGAGTGGAAGCCGAACTCCGATAGCGATTACAGTCTTAGTCAAAAAGGAGACGGCATAGTGGCTTTTGTTTCAAATGGAAGTTGGCTGGATGGTAACGCACAAGACGGCTTCAGAAAAATAATCGAAAAAGAATTCAGTAAAATCTATGTGTTCAATCTGAGAGGTAACTGTAGAACAAGCGGAGAACTCCGCAAAAAAGAAGCGGGAAATGTGTTCGGGCTTGGCAGCCGCACACCGATCGCAGTGACAGTACTCGTAAAAAAAAGTGAGGAATCAGATGAATAACCATAGAGCTGAAATTTACTATTACGACATAGGAGACTATTTGAGTCGTGAACAGAAATTAAATATACTCTCACAATTCAAAAGCATGGAAAATTTGCCGTTTACAAAACTTACTCCAAATGAGCATGGCGATTGGATAAGCCAAAGAAATGATAAGTTTGATGCATGGATTCCGATAGAACCAGATGAAAAGTTTGATAATAAGACTCGTAGTTTTTTTACAGTTAATTCAAGAGGCTATGAGACTGCCCGTGATTATTGGGTGTATGCATCAAATAAGGATACTCTAAAAAAGAATGTCACCAACTTCATTGAAGAGTATTATCGAAATTTAGGAAAAGAAGATAAAACAGAATTAAATTATGACATAAGAAAAATTAGTTGGTCAAGTAATCTAATTGCAAAAGTCTTGAGAGGTGAAGAAATCTCAAAAGAAATAAATGTATCGATTGCGACTTATAGACCATTCTTCAAACAGTACACAATCACAAAGAGTGAATTGATAAATCGTAGAGGCCAGTTTGATAACTTTTATCCAAATAAAACAAATAAAAATTTTGTAATTTGCACGAAGGGTGTTGGCGATAAAGATTTCTCTTGTTTAATCAGTGACTGTATTCCTGATTTGCAAGTAAACTTCAATACCCAATGTTTCCCGCTCTATTGGTACGAGACCATTGAGCCAAAGCAGCATTCACTCTTTGACGACGGTGCAAAAATCGTAAGACACGAAGCAATCAGCGATTTTATATTAGACCGCGCACGGCAAAAGTATGGAAACAAAGTTGAACGAGAAGATATTTTCTATTATGTCTACGGCATCCTGCATTCAAAGTCCTATCGAGAAACATTCTGCGCCGACTTAAAGAAAACGCTCCCGCGTATTCCGCTCGTAAGCGACTATCAAAAATTCTGGGCATTTAGTGAGGCCGGTCGTAAGCTTGCCGGCTTGCATTTGAATTATGAAGAGGTTGAACGCTATCCCGGCGTGCAGGTAGACTCGCTTAATTATGCTCAGTACGGTTCAAGAAAACAGAGTGTATATAACGACGGTCTGACTGCCGCAGAGCCGAGTCCGCAGGTTCTATCCGAGAGCGAAAACCTCTATGATTACTATGCAGTGGAGCAGATGAAGTTTCCCAAGAAAGGTGAGAAAGGCACGATTTTATACAATCATTGGCACACCATAAAAAACATTCCGGAAAAAGCGTATGAGTATGTTGTAAACGGAAAATCCGCAATCGAGTGGATTATGGAACGCTACGCCGTAACGACGGACAAAAAATCAGGCATAACGAACAAGCCGAACGATTGGTCTCGTGAGCATAAAAAGCCCCGCTATATTTTGGACTTGCTTCTGAGTGTCATCAATGTATCGGTTCAGACCGTAGATATTGTGAACGGACTGCCGGAAGTGGACTGGAATAAAGAGTAGATAAAAAATGCACAAGTCTGAAATCATTATTGCGATTTTAAGCGGAGGCTTTGTTTCTGCAATTCTTACAGAAGTTTTGAGTTGAATTATCGAAAGTTTTAAGGTTCGAGAACAGAATACAAGCGATACTGTCATAAAAAGATTTTAAATAAGCAGTTTGAAGTCTACGAAAAGGTTGAGGAATTTTTAAATTTATTTTCAACAGCAGTAATCGGCTATAAAGATAATCGTTTCTTTTATGCAATTTTTGATAAGGCAAAGAATCCTTTACTTTGAAATGCGATGTTTTAAGTCGTGCTATTTCAATGACTTAAAACTCGTCAATCTGTTCGATAACGAAGTTATCGAACAAGTCAAATATTTGGATTACGGTTGCGAGTCGTACTTATTTCAATCAATCGTTTTATATTGGAAAACGGAATTGACCTTTCCAAGGTAAAACATGGTAAAAAATACTAAGATCAAATTAGCGAATTTCGTGATAAGGCTCTTTTAGTTTTGAAAATGGACTTAATAACTTTTGATAATTTTAATCTCTTGAAAAAAACAATCATACAAACATGCACCGAACTTATTTCTATAAAGCCAATTAAAATCTAGTTATCCTCAAGCGTCTTCTTTTGCTATTAGATATTTAATCCGAAATACGCAAATGGAGCAATAACATTCTGACTAGAGAATTTCCATTATCCCTCTCCTTCGGATTTTACCTGCGGTAGCACAACTTTTCCCGTCGGCATCACGCATTACACATTCCCCAATACGTTGACAAATACCATTTTCCTCAAGTTTTGCTTAAGCAAAACTTGGCAGGGCGGTGCATGTTTAAATCCGTCGAACCTTATAACAACCGCCCGCCCGGCTCCGCATGAAAAAACAACTTTTTTTGTAAAGTTTTTTTTCTCATCTCCGAAGATAAAGTAACGGGTGTGAGAACCCCAAAATTAAGCAGGATGCTTAATGTAACGTTTGCAATAATTACACCAAGGAGTAGGCTATGGTAATTAATCACAATATGAGCGCAATGTTCGCTCAGCGTTCTCAGGGAATTCAGGATTTGAAAGTTCAGAAGACAATGGAAAAACTTTCTTCCGGACTTCGGATCAACCGCGCAGGCGATGACGCTTCCGGTCTTGCCGTATCTGAAAAGATGCGCGCTCAGATCCGCGGCTTAAATCAGGCTTCCACAAACGCTCAGAACGGCATTTCTTTCATTCAGACGACTGAAGGATATTTGCAGGAAACTGAAGACATCATCCACCGCATCCGTGAGCTTGCAATCCAGTCTTCAAACGGCGTTTACACTGATGAAGACCGCACGATGATTCAGGTTGAAGTTTCTTCCCTTATCGCAGAAGTTGACCGCATTGCGAGCGCAGCTCAGTTCAACGGCATGAATATGCTTACCGGTCGTTTTGCACGCCCGACCGGCGAAAACGTCGTTACCGGTTCAATGTGGTTCCACATCGGCGCGAACATGGACCAGCGCACGCAAGTGTACATCGGCACCATGTCTGCAATGGCGCTCGGAATCCGCAATGCAGGAGACGAGACGATTTTGAGCCTTCAGCTTCCGGAAGATGCGAACCGCGCAATCGGTACGCTCGATGAAGCGTTGATGAAAATCAACAAACAGCGCGCTGACCTCGGCGCATACCAGAACCGCCTTGAAAAGACAATCGTCGGACTTGATATCGGCGCTGAAAACCTTCAGGCTTCCGAATCCAGAATCCGCGACTCCAACATGGCAAAAGAAATGGTCGAGTTCACGAAGGATCAGGTTCTTTCTCAGGCAGGAACTGCGATGCTGGCACAGGCGAACCAGTCAAGCCAGAACGTCTTGAGCTTGTTGAGATAGTATTGGAAACGGTAAAAGACACGATGTAGCTTCGCTTTTACCGTCAACAAAAAACGACACGACCGGCAGGTTTCATACCGCCGGTCTTGTCGTTTTAAAACGGTTCAAGAGGAATTGAGAGCGAGAAAATGATTCCTCTACGCTCCCAATCCGCCAGTTTTTACGCTGTTTTCTCTGCGGAGATACTTCGTAAGGCTCTTTCCCGTTTTGCCTTCCGTACGCATTTCTTGTTAGTACACGTTCTTTAAGAAAATACGTTTTACGCACCACGCAAGAATGAACAAAACTCCGGCGGCAAAAATAAATTTGTTGTACAAGTCGAGCGCTTCCGTTTTGGAGCGGTACGTTTGCACAACGCTTTCGGCTCTGCCGATGACGCTGAGCGCAAGCGATAAATCTTCCGCCGATTTTATTTCAAAGTAGCGTCCGCCGCCTGTGCGCGCTATTGTTTTTAGTTCCGACGGATCAAAAACCGATGAAAGATAGCCTGAATAGGACTTTCCGCTTGCGGGGTCAACGTAGTCAATCGGAACGGAGCCGCTTGTTCCCACGCCGACGGTGTAAACGCTTATGCCGTTTTTTACCGCAAGCGCGGCGGCGGTTTCCGGGTGAATGGAGCCTGCGTTGTTTTCGCCGTCGGTAACAAGGATGATATATTTTTTAGGCGCGCCGGACGCCGCCAAATGAAAGACGGCTGAGGCAAGTCCCGTTCCGATTGCCGTTCCGTCGCCCTTTGAGCCGAGCGATGCCTCCGTAAGCCGTTGTAAAAAGAATGCTGCGTCCGCCGTCGGGGGGACTGCAACGGCGGCTTCGTTTGCCATAAGCGTAAGCCCGTACGCATTGCCTTGGTTTTCTTCTACGAGGGCGGCAATCGCTTGTTTTGCCGCGTCAAGCCGCGTTGCAGATCCGATGTCGCGCGCCGCCATCGAGGGACTTACGTCGAGTACGAACATAACGTCCGCGCCGCGCGACGTGTACACGCGTTCATGCCGGTAGATGACGGGAGAGGCGAGGGCTGCAACGGCGGCGCAAAATCCGAAAACCGTAAAAACGGCTGCAACCGCCGATAAAAACGAATGCAGTTTTGAATTCCATGAAAACGTTTTTCCATTCCAGTCGGAAAAAACGACGGGAATAGACGGCAGACGAAAGATTCCGGCTTTCTTGAGCGCGAAATACGCGGGAATGAGCGAAAGCAGCGAAAACGCCGCCGGGTTTTGAAAACTAATCACGCCGCCTCCCGATTGAGTCAAAGCACAATACCGCGTCTTTCAGCGACGCAATCATGTTTTGGCGTTCTGCGGACTGGAGACGCGCCGCGTACTGTTCCTGCGGCAGTTTTTGCGCGTCGGATGAGCCTTGTGCAAAGCGGATATAGTCCGCGCGCCTGAAAAACGAAACGATGTCTTCGGTTTTTTCGCGCCGTTCTCCGTCCAAAAATCCGCCCGTCGCGCGCTCGAACGCCGCCGGAAGTTCAAACGAGGCAAGCGGCGTAAAGTCCTCTCCGAACCGGACGTTTAGGTAAGCGCGCATAATGTTTTGCGCGACTTGGCAAAAGTCTGCGTCAATCAATTTTTTCCGTTTTGAAAGTCTTTTTAACGCTCGCAGCGTTTTCCGCGCGTTTTTCGCGTACTTTTGCAGCAGCATTTTGCTTTTTACTGCGGCAGCGATTTTTTCGCGGCGCTTAAACGCCTGTGCGGCTATAAAGATGAGTAAAAGCAGTGCCGCGGAAAGCGCGTACAAGGCGTACGCCGTTCCGGGGAGTAGGAGCGGCGGCAGAGGCTTTTGCATGGAAGTCTCTCCGTATTCGTTAAGCGCGGAAGCGACTTCAAACGGCTCAATGTCAATCGTAAAATTCGCGTCGTTTGTGCCGCTCACGGCGGCGTACAAATTAAACGGCGGAAGGTCGATAACGCCCGTCCGCCAAGGAATGAGCGTCAGCGCGACGGAATACCGCACCCCGTCGTTTTTGAGCGCGGCCTTTTGAAGCGAAAAATCATCGTTTTCAAAGTCGAACGGCAAATAGTCTGCAATGAGCGGCTTTTCCGCCGCCTCGTCGTTTTGCGCCGGAAAAAAATCCGTGCCGGATGAAAACGCATATTGAATTTCAACGGGAGTGCCGACGAAGATTTTTTTCGGAAAAACGACTTGCACGGCATTTTGGTTTGCCTCCGCGTAAAAAAGGAAATTGGAGCACAACAGCGCGGACAAAACGACGGCGTATCTTTTCATTTCGACCTCGAAGCAAAATAGCGCGATAAGGCGCGCGCCGCGTCTTCTTCCGCCGAGACGGAAAGAAAATGCGCTCCGTACTGCGCGCACAATTTTTGCAGCCGTTCGGTACGTTCGCGGAAGGAGGCGCGCCATGCCGAGCGGAAAGCCTTTGATGAAGTCGGAAATATTCTTTTTGCCGATGACTCCGCGTCGCAAAAGGGGAGGGCGCCTGCATTCGGCAATGCTTCGTCCTGAAAGTCGGCAATTCTGATAAGCGTGAGATCGTTTTTTTGCGCGAGCAATTTGTAGTCGTCTTCCCAGTCTGCCGTCCGAAAGTCCGAGATAATAAAAATGAGCGCGCGGTTTTTGAGCAGTTTTGCGACTCCTTTGATTGCGGCAGGCAGCGCGGAACCGCGTTTGATTTGGGAAACTTCGTCAAGGCGGGCAAGCAGCGTCATCGTGTGCGTGCGTCCGTATTCGGGGCGGCAGGAATACGCGATTTCCCCGTCAAAAAACACGGCTCCGACGGGATTTGCGCTTATGTCGCCTGCAAGCGCGATGAGAGATGCGCATTCTGCGGCGGCGTTGTATTTTATTCTTCCGTCTATGCCCGTGAACATCGACGCCGAACGGTCGACAATCAAAAAAACGGGAATTTCATGCTCTTCTTCAAATGTTTTAACGTACGTTTTTGCCATGCGCGCTGTTACGTTCCAGTCGATTGTCCGGACGTCATCCCCGCTCATGTATTCGCGTACGCCGCTCAATTCCATTCCCTGTCCGCGTCGGGGGGATTTGAATCCGCCTGCTTTCAGCGAATCGGAGAGAGCGAGCGCCTGAAGCCGTAAATACGCCGCTTTTTTGGAAAGGGAATCTTTTGCGCCGGTAAGAAAATGCCGCATAGTCTTTTGCTGTAATGTCCTTTTACGGAACGGGGACGGTGTTTAAAATCTTTTCGATAATGCCGTTCGCTGTAATGCCGTCAGCCGCCGCTTCATACGAAAGCGCAAGCCGGTGACGGAGCACGAGCGGCGCCTGACGTTTGACGTCTTCAGGC
The DNA here is from genome assembly GCA_052169915.1 of Treponema sp. Classification (GTDB taxonomy): domain Bacteria; phylum Spirochaetota; class Spirochaetia; order Treponematales; family Treponemataceae; genus Treponema_D. Next base: position 3,667 of record JBQNBN010000089.1, on the reverse strand, counting down.
AAAACGAAGGAGCGCCCCTCAAGCAGCGCGCGCGCTTTTGCGCACTGCAGCAAGGCGATTGAAGCGCGCGGGGATGCGCCGAAGGAAATATAGCGCGTTACGTCATGTTCCGAGCGCTTTTCCTGCGGGCGCGTTACGGAAATAATTTTTACTATATAATGGATGATTTTATCCGCGCATACGACCGTATCGATGAGACGACGGAAACGAAGCAAATCTTCCGCGCTTAAAACTTGTGCGACAGGGACGGAAGAGGCGCGTCCCATCGTCTTTACGATTGCGGCTTCTTCCTCGTGAGAAGGATAGCCGACAGTCATTTTTATCAAAAAGCGGTCGAGTTCGGCTTCGGGAAGGTTGTACGTTCCCTCTTGTTCGATTGGGTTTTGCGTCGCAAGGACAAAAAACGGGTCGGGAAGCGGATAGGTTTTCTCTCCGAGCGTAACCTGTTTTTCTTCCATCGCTTCAAGCATGGCGGACTGTACTTTTGCAGGCGCGCGGTTTATTTCGTCGGCAAGAACGATGTTTGCAAAAACCGGCCCCTTACGCACGCGGAAAGCGCCGCTTGCCTGCTCGTAGATGAGCGTTCCCGATACGTCGGCAGGCAGAAGGTCGGGAGTAAATTGAATGCGTTTAAAGTCCAATCCTGAAATTTCTGCAAAAGTTTTAATTGCAAGCGTTTTTGCAAGTCCGGGGACGCCTTCAAGCAAAACGTGTCCGCCTGCGATAAACGCCGTTAAAATCCCGTCGATGAGTTCCGTCTGCCCGATGAGACGCTTTGCCGCCTCGCTGCGGCATTTTTCCGCCGCAATCCGGCACGCTTCAAATTCCTGTTGTATGCTATTTTCTTTCATTTCTCACGCTGTTTCTTGTATATTTATGCAAATTCCCTGCCGATAATTGACAATTCGCTATCGTTTCGGAATAATCCACTCTATCATGTTAAATAAGTTAGCACAAGAATTGAATGAAATTTTAGACGATACTGTCGCAATGACGCTTTTTTCGAACCTTGGAAAGCGTATGTACTTCCCGAAAGGCATTATTTCGCAGGGAGCGGAGGCGAAAAAACGTGCGAAAACCGCAAACGGTACGATCGGAATGACCGTCGTCAACGGAACGCCCGCTATTTTGCCGTCCGTGCATAAATATGCGCCATCGCTTACGGCGCGCGAACTTGTCGCTTACGCTCCGACGGCGGGCCTGCCTGAACTGCGCGAACTTTGGAAAACCAAGCAGATTAAAAAAAATCCGCTTTTAAATAATAAAAAAACGTCGCTTCCCGCCGTTGTGCCGGGGCTTACGGCGGCTTTGTCTCTTGTTGCCGATTTGTTTGTCGACGCGGATAAGCCGCTGCTGGCTCCGAGCCCTTCGTGGGACAACTATCCGCTTATTGCCGAGACGCGGCGCGGCGCGGAGTTTCACACGTTCCCGATGTTCGCAGACGGTAAGTTTAATGTGGCGGGACTTGAAAACGCCGTCAATACCGACGCGGAAAAATACGGTTCGGTGCGTCTTTTACTCAATTTTCCGCAAAATCCGTCGGGCTACAGTCCCGCATCGCATGAAGTTGCGGAAATCTGCAAAATTATAAAAAACGCCGCCGAAAGCGGAGCGAAACTCCTTGTCATCAGCGACGACGCGTACTTCGGTCTTTCGTATGAAGACGACATCGAGTCCCAGTCGCTTTTTGCCCATATCGCGGACATTCACGAAAACGTGCTCGCCGTCAAAGCCGACGGACCGACGAAAGAGGACTTTGCGTGGGGATTTCGGTGCGGATTTTTGACATTCGCCTGCAAAAACTTTACCGACGAGCAGTACGACGCCCTGCTTAAAAAATTGATGGGAGCCGTCCGATCGTCCGTTTCGTGCAGCGCGACCCCGTCGCAGAGCATAATCCTCAAAGCGCTTACGGAATCTTCTATAGAAATAGAGCAGGAAAAGCAAGAACTTTTTAATACGCTCAAAGCGCGGTACACGGCGGTGCGGAAGTTTGTGGACGGACGCAAAAGCGAAGCGCTGGAGGCGCTGCCGTTTAATTCGGGATATTTTATGAGTTTTGCGATGCGCGGAATCGACGCGGAGGACTTGAGACGCCGCCTTTTGAGCGAAAGCGGAATCGGCGCCGTTTCGATTGACGCAAGAACGCTGCGCGTCGCTTTTTCAAGTATCGACGAAGACAAAATCGAATCCGTGTACGAAAAGATTTACAGAACGGCGGAGGAACTTGCCCGTGCGTAAAAGGGCGCGTCTTGCGCTTTACGCGGCAAGTTTTTTGTGCGCGGCGTTTCTTTCCGGCTGCAAGGCGCAAAGCCGCCGCGTCATCGTTTGGACGAATAAAAGCGAATTTGCGCCGTACATCGAAGTTTTTAACAAAACGCATGCGACGAAAGCCGTTTTAGTCTACAAAGAAAATCCTGAAACGTCGTTTCCGCCGGACGGGCAATCCGCTCAGCCGGACATCGTTATCAGTCCGTGGCTTTTAAGCGGAAAGACGAAAAAGCATTTTGAAAATATCGATTATCTTTTCCGCCGTCATCATGTCAATTCTTCCGACTTTTACGAAGCATTCCTCAATGCCGGAAAAATTTCACGAAAGCAATATCTTTTGCCCGTCAGTTTTAATTTGCCTGCCGTTATGTTTGCGCGGGAAAACGCGGCGCAAACGGAAAACGCGTATACGATGCGTTTAAGCGAACTCCGGCGCGCGGGTGCGGCGTTCAATAAACGGAATAAAAACGGCATTTATACGCAGATCGGTTTTGCGCCGCAGTCGAACGACCGCTTTTTGTACACCGTTGCAAAAATGCGCGGCGCGGCGTTCGAGCAGACGAAAACGTCCGCGCTTACGTGGAATCAAGAAAGTCTTTCCTCGTCCATCGAATTTTTGAAAACGTGGATTACGAATGCCAATACTTCGGTGCGGGAAGAAAGCGATTTTGTCTACAAATACCTTTCCGTTGCCGACGATAAGCGCGTTACTTCCGGCAGAACCTTGTTTGCGTTCACGACAAGCGACCGCCTTTTTAAACTCACTCCCGATCAACTTGAAAAAGTCGACTTTCGATGGCTTACGGCGGAGGACGCCATTCCGATTGAAGATTCTTTTACGATGATGGGAATTGCGCGCGGCGCGAAAAATCATGCGGGGAGCGCGGAATTTATTGCGTGGTTTTTTAAGCCGGAGACGCAGCGAGAACTTTTGGAGCGCAGAAAGAGCATGAATCTTGATACGGCGGAGTTCGGCGTTGGAGGCGGTTTTTCTTCTATTAAGGAAGTCAACGAGCGCGTGCTGCCGGTTTATTACAAAACGCTTTTGTCCAATATTCCGCAAGGAGACTCGATTTCAATCCCTGAACCCAAGCCTTCGCGCTGGGAAAAAATAAAAACGGCGATTGTCATTCCGTATATTAAAGATTGTCTTGCCGCTCCCGACGGAAAAAACGTTGAGTCAATTGAATCGCGCTATGCCGAATGGCAAAAATTAAAAGTCAATTTGTGATAAATGCGCAAAGCGACGATTTCGATTGAATCTAGCGAAGTTTGTTATTCGGCTTGAATTCGCCTGTCGAATTCGGTATTATCTGTAAATATTTATATTTTGAGAGCTTATATTTGTATTTTTTTCCGGAGTGCTGCCGGAACTTATAAATAGGAGAAGGCGATG
>JBQNBN010000088.1:0-10874 GCA_052169915.1 Treponema sp. | reverse complement strand
CGTAGGCAAGCGCAAAATCAGTCGCCGTGTCGCAGGCGTGGAGCGTGATGACCATGTCCGGCGGCGCGTCAAAGCGGTAACTTTCAATATTTCCCGTGTCGAATTTCAACCCCTCGCACCCAAGCCGTTCGCAAGTCCGCGTACAAAAGTCGATGACGTCCTGTTTTAAGTCCAGCCCTACGATTTCCGTTTCGACTTTTTTAATCTGCGTAAAAAAATGGTGGACTGCAAAGGTCAGGTAAGACTTTCCGCAGCCGAAGTCCGCAATACGAAGCGGACGCTCCTTCGATACGCGGATTTCGGCAAGCAGCCGCGGCGCAATATTGTCCACGAACTCCAAAAAGCGGTTTATCTGCCGGAATTTTGCGTATTTTGACGCGACGACCTTTCCTTCCGCCGTCATAATGCCCAAAAGAACGAGGAAGGGAACCGGAACGCCCTCAGGCAGAATATAATTTTTAGTGCGGTTTCCGCTGTTGAAGTCCGTCATAGGGCACGACGCAGCGAGAGCGTTTTTTGCCGCGGCAAGCGCAGTTCCGGCGCGGCGGGAAACCGAATCGGCGAGCGGCGGGAGCGGTTTACAAAGGCGCGTAACGTCTCCCCGCTTGTTTGCAAGAATCGTAATTTCTTCGCTTTCCGTGCGGATAACGCAGTTTTTAAAAGCCGTTCCCGCGTACTTTTCGATAAACGAATCCAGTTCGTCAGGGGAAAACTTTTTATGAAACGCCTGCGTTTTTGTAAAAAACTCGGCCGCGTAGAGTGAGCCGCCCGCGCTTGACGACGCTTTTATTTTGACGCGCAGATAATCTTTGCCGAGTTCCGCGCCGCAGCGGGCGGACGGTTTTGAAAACGTTGCCGCAATAATCATATTGTCTCCAGTCGACGTAAAATCTTGAAGTTTCCGCTTGTGCAGTCGGGATATAGATGAACGCAAAGCGTAATAATTTGCGTGATAATACAGAAAATCGCCGGTCTGCTGAACGGCGTGCGCTCGGATTTTTTTGTGTGCGGCGTTCAACGCGGCGGGTGGTGAATGTGCGATAATCCCATTAAAGAGCGGAGAAACAACGGCGGGCGTGAGAGAAAACCTGCGCCGGATTGCAGTGGAAAAGGTCGGGAGGCTGCTATTCGATTCTACAGCCGCAGCAGTGTTCCGCCCTTCGCAGTTTTCTATGAAAACTGCCGCACACGCTTAAATCCAAGAAAGCCGGTTACGAGGCGAGTTTGCGCCCTGCAAACCTCTTTTCTAATTATAAATGCCGCGTCATCTGCATAAACTCCGTTTACAACAAGTTTGCGATTAGCAAACTTGCAGCGGGCGGCGCACCGTTAAGTCTGTCGAACTGCATAACAACCGCCCCGCGTATTTACCTTCGCTTGACAAAATGAATTGCAAACAATACGTTTTTTACCATGATGCGACGGGAGGAATAAAAATGACGCAGGCAGTCGTTACAAGATTTGACATTGAAACAGTGAATAGACTTACAAACCTCGCCCGAATGACAGGGCGGTCAAAATCGTATTATATCAAAGAAGCCGTTGAAGAGATGCTTGAAAATATGGAACTTTCTTATTTGGCGCAAAGCAGAGCTCAAGATGTCAGGGCAGGACGGAGCGCTACGATTTCTTGGGATGAAGTAAAACGGCAAAATGGCTTACAAAATTGAATTCGATGTGAGAGCGTTCGCTGATTTTTCAAAACTCGATGGAAGCGCAAAAAAACAGATACAAAAATACATCGACAAGATAGCAGAGCGAGAAAACCCCAGAACTTTAGGAGAACCGCTCCAAGCGAATTTATCATCGTATTGGAAGTATCGAGTAGGCGACTACAGACTCATTGTAGAAATACAAGACGACAAATTAGTAGTTTTGATGCTGGTCGTCGCACACCGGAAGCAAGTGTATAAAACGGCTCAAAATAGGTTGAATAAAGAATGAATAAAACTGCAGGCGGAAAAAATATGTTTGACAGACACAATGGTCTTCCGCCTGCACGAGTTTTCTCTACAGAAAACTTGCAGTAAACGGAGTTTGAACCGAAGAGAGGAAATCTACTCTCGACTTCCCCGCGAATGCGCCTCTTTGAGTAGGATTTAAGCCGCAATAACATCGTTCCAGTCGTCATAGCCTACGGTCTCCGCTTGCAAATTGCATTTATAAGCGGACTGCAGGGTTTATAAAATAATCGCACGCAAAGCACGGTATGCGTATAATACATCGCTCCCGCTTGCGCTAATGCATTCGCTTTATCTTTATATCCACACCTTTTGACAGTCTGCCGTAAAATAAATTCCTCGTATCGTACGTTTTTTAAATATTCACACCGTTATCCTATGCAGTTGCCTAAACAAACAGGGAGGTTGACATGATCCATTTTTTTTTTATGTTGGCGTATCTTTATGAATGAAAACGCAGTTTTGAGCTTATCAAAAATGCTGAAGACTGCGTTTTTATATTCTAAAGGGCAGACGGAATGGGCGCCGCGTTTGCGGAAAAACGCTTTTAATTACGATTTAGGAGGAAAAGTGAAAAGAATTATTTATTTGGGTATGGTTTTAATGTTATTTGTTAGTTGCGTAGGCACTGTACAACTAACAAAAATGAATTTGGATGTTGAGAAAAAACAACCGCTCATATTGAATTTAAAAAATGCCGGCACTGTAGATTCGAATATAGATTTTTTTATGCAATCAGAGCGCCTAGTAAAAGGTTCCTTACTACAAATGAGCGGAGACGAATGGGGATATTATGATGTCACTTACCGTTTGAACCGAGATGATAGAACCGGTTTCTTAGAGTATACTGTCGGCACTACGCTTGGTGCTTGGGCATTACTCGGTTTGCCAACATGGGTAACGCATTTTGATTTGTATACAGATTTATACATTTTTGATTCCAACGGAAATTTAGTTAGAGAATATCATAATCGCGATAAATTAACACATGTTGCAGGACTATACTATGGCTATAAACCGACAAAACGCATTGCAAAAAGATTTTCAAAGCTATATGAAAAAATGTTTGAGCTTGCTTGGCTGCAAGGTAATGAAATAAATAAAAGCCTAAAAAAAGCAGGTAAAGTTACGGATGAAAAAGACGAGGCTGCACGGCAGAAAATTAAAGAATTTTATGAAAATAAAAAGCCCGAGGCACAACCTGAAGCATTCAGAGAGGGCGTATACTCTCGTACAGGCACTGATTTTACCTTGTCATTATTAAACGGCACGGCAACTTTGAGTGAAAATGGAGTAACGATTGCAACAGGCACTTACAAAATAAATAAAAATCAATTGGCAATTACATATCCGCAAGGAGATGTTCATATGAAGCATAGTAATGGAATTACATACACTTATGCCATTACAAACTACAACGAATTTACTTTGGGAGATGAAAAATGGAAGTACATAGAATAACTATTTTGAATACAAAACTGAAAGCACATAATTTGATTAAAACAATATTGTTTTTCACTATATTGACCGGCGTATTAGTGAGCGTTTCAGGGTGTATGCACACGAAACCTATAAAAATCGCTGAAATGAACTTGCAATCCGATACTTCAGGTCATATTTTAAACTTGCATAATTACGGAGATGTAAACCTCGAACTTCTGAACCAAGCTGAAAACTTAGTCGCTCATTCTTTAATAAATAAATCCGGTGATGAATTCGGTTATTACGCTATTGATTATGGTATGAGTCCTCATTTGTATAAAGGACCTTCCGTACTGGGGCACATATATATTCCCGGCGCTCTTCTTGGATTACCAATGACATATATACGTTATTATCTAACTGCAAACCTTTATATTTTTGATTCAGAAGGGAATTTAGTAACAATGTATGAAGAAAAACAGGATTTTCTACACGTTGGGGGACTGTATTACGGATACAACGCAACAAAAAAAGCTGCTAAACATTATTCTAAAATGTTTTCAAAAATGTTTGAGAAAGCAAATGCGGAAAGCGCTGCAATAAACGGCGAATTAAAGAAAAAAGGAATAATTACAGAGACAAATAAAAAAGTTGCCTTACCTAAAATAAGAGCATTTTTTGCAACGCATAAAAAACAAAATTCTAAAATATCTAATTTGCCTATATAAAAAAGCCTCCTGACGCAGAGCGTCAGGGGGTATTCCTGCCGTTCGACTATTTTTCAACTTTTCATTGCCCGTCGGACAGGTTTATCAGCGCGCACGGGGACTTTTTCCCTATGCTGACTCAGCTTTTATTTCGCCGCCGGAAGAGAACAACGGTTTTCAAGGCGGCGAAATTGTTTAACGCCGGCGGATGCGTATACGCGCAGATAATCTTTGCCGAGTTCCGCGCCGCAGCAGGCGGACGGTTTTGAAAACGTTGCCGCAATAATCATATTGTCTCCAATCGACGTAAAATCTTGAAGTTTCCGCTTGTGCAGTCGGGATATGAACGGACGCAAAGCGGAATAACTTGCGTGATAATACAGAAAATCGCCGGTCTGCTGAACGGCGTGCGCGCGGATTTTTTTATGTGTGCGGCGTTCAACGCGGCGGGTGGTAAATGTGCGATAATCCCGTGAGAGAGCGGAGGAGAGACGGCGGGCGTGAGGGAAAGCCTGCGCCGGATTGCAGTGGAAAAGGTCGGGCGGCTGCTATTCGATTCTACAGACTCAACAGTGTTCCGCCCTTCGCAGTTTTCTATGAAAACTGCCGTACACGCTTAAATTTAAGAAAGCCGGTTACGAGTTCCGTTTGCGCCCTGCAAAGTCTGAAAATCGAAATAACTTTACTATATATAGAAAAACATTTATATTTCACCGCATGTTAGATAAAGTCTTGACCATAATATTCGGTTCGCAGAATGAGCGCGACGTAAAAAGGTTGCGCCCGTTGGTTGCGAAGGTAAATGCAAAAGAAGACTGGGCAAAGTCGCTTGCGGCGGAAGACTTTCCGAAGCAGACGGCGGAATTGAAAAAGCGGCTGAAAGACGGCGAAACGCTTGACGATATATTGCCGGAGGCGTTTGCGCTTGCGCGCGAGGCGGCGTTCCGCGTGCTTGGGGAGCGCGCCTACGACGTTCAGATAATGGGTTCGCTCGTCTTAAACTCCGGACGGATCACTGAAATGAAAACCGGCGAAGGCAAAACGCTCATGTGCGTCGCCGCCGCCTACCTCAACAGCCTTTCTGAAAAGGGCGTGCACATCGTAACGGTCAACGACTATCTTGCCGAGCGTGACGCGGCGTGGATGCGTCCCGTTTACGCGTATCTGGGGCAGACCGTCGGCACGATTCTTTCCAATATGGATAACGACGCGAGGAAAGAGGCGTACAACTGCGACCTCACCTACGGCACGAACAACGAGTTCGGATTTGACTATCTCCGCGACAATATGCAGATGGAACTTGAGCGCAAGGTTCAGCGCGGATTCAACTTTTGTATCGTCGATGAAATCGACTCCATTCTTATCGACGAAGCGCGCACTCCGCTTATCATCAGCGGGCAGGGCGAAGACGACACGTACAAGTATCATGAAGTCGATAAATACGTCGGCGAACTGACGGAAGTGGAAAAAGATCCTGCGACCGGCGACTATCCCGATGAAGTCGAAATGGAAGCCGAAGAGCGCAAAAATATTAAAGGCGACTTTAAACTCGACGAAAAATCCAAGCGCGTTTCTTTTACCGACGCGGGAATCAATCATATCGACGAGATTTTGCACAAGCACAATCTTATCACAGGCTCCGTCGTCGATGAAGAAAACTTTGAATTCGTGCATTATTTTACGCAGGCTGTCCGCGCCCATCATCTGTACAAAAACGAAGTCGACTACCTCGTAAAAGACGGGCAGGTGCAGATTGTTGATGAGTTTACGGGGCGCATTCTTGAGGGCAGGCGTTACGGCGACGGGCTACACCAAGCGATTGAAGCCAAAGAGCACCTCCGCATTGCGCAGCGGAACCGCACGCTTGCGACGATTACGTTTCAAAACTTCTTTAGAATGTACGAAAAACTTTCCGGCATGACGGGAACGGCGGCGACTGAAGTCGTTGAGTTCAACAAGATTTACAAACTCGACGTCGTTGCCATTCCGACGAACAAACCCGTTGCGCGTATCGATGAAAACGACGAAGTTTATTTAAACGAGCAGGATAAGTGGGAAGCGATTTGCCGCGAAATCGGCGAGGCGCACAAAAAAGGGCAGCCGGTTTTGGTCGGCACGGTGTCGGTTGAAAAGTCGGAGCACCTTTCGGCAATGCTGACGCGGAAGGGAATTCGGCACGAGGTTTTGAATGCGAAAAACCACGCGCGGGAGGCGGTGATTATCGCGGAAGCCGGCGCGAAGGGAGCCGTAACCATTGCGACGAACATGGCGGGACGCGGTACGGATATTAAACTCGGCGGAAACCCCGAATTCCGTGCGCAAAAGCGCGCCGGAACGAATGCGACGGAGGAACCGTACGAAGCCGCGTATAAAATCGAAAAGGAGCAGTGGCTCAAAGATTGCGAAGATGTAAAACAGGCGGGCGGACTGTACGTCATCGGTTCCGAGCGGCACGAAAGCCGCCGTATCGATAATCAACTCCGCGGACGTTCCGGCCGTCAAGGAGATCCGGGTCGCAGTAAGTTTTTTATTTCGATGGATGACGACTTAATGCGGCTTTTCGGCGGCGAGCGCATGAAAAATCTGATGAAGCGTATCGGCATGCAGCCCGGCGAGCCTATCGACCATCCGTGGCTCAACAAGGGAATTAAAAAGGCGCAGGAAAAAGTCGAAGACCGCAACTTTGAAATCCGTAAGCACCTGCTTGACTACGACGATGTTTTGAACGAACAGCGCACCGTCGTGTACGGACAGCGCGACGCCATTCTTGCCGACGACGATTTGTCGAGCCGCGTTATGAATAACGCCCGCGACGTTGTGCAGGATATTTTTTACGAATACGACGCGTCCGCAAAGTCCAAGACCAAGCACGACGCTGCGCGGCATGAATTGAACGAAACGATAAAAAATATGTTCGGTTTTCAGCTGCCGGAAGAGCGTTTGACGGCGGAGACGCTTGAAGCCGCGCTCCAAAACGATATTACGGAAAAGGAGACGCTCGTCGGCAAAGAAAACCTGAATATGTTTATCCGCTATCAGTACATTCAGATAATCGATAAAAAATGGCTTGACCAACTGGAGACGCTTGAAGGTCTCCGCGACGCGGTTACGCTCCGCTCATACGGTTCTAAAAATCCGCTGACGGAATATAAAAACGACGGATTCGATATTTTTGACGAAATGCTCCACTCGATTCGGACGGGCGTGATGTCGCGCGTGTTCAAGGTGCATATCCAGTTGAGCCCCGAAGCGCAGGAACAGCGGCGTCTTGCCATGCAGCACAGCCGCACGCAGATGAGCGCAACTCACACTGAAGCGGATTCCGGTTTCGGCGCGGCGGGCGCGTCTCTGGGCGAGCGCGCGCGGCGGCAGGCGGCAGGCGGCGTTATGCAGCGGCATTCGACGGGGGACTCGGTAACGGTGCGCCGCACTTCGCCGAAAATCGGACGCAACGATCCGTGCCCGTGCGGCAGCGGCAAAAAATACAAAAACTGCTGCGGACGGAACGCGTAAGTTTGCAAGAAAAGCAATAAAAAAGCCTTGAGCCAACGCTCAAGGCTTTTTTATTTTTAGGAGAGGAAGTGGCGCGGAATACAAAAAGCGTGCTTCTATATATAGAAGATTATAGAGTTAAAACTCGTCTGAAATATCGTTTTTGCCGCACGACTGCCGGAAATATTGTTCGATATTTTCTTGCCCGTCTAAAATCTATGAAATTCTGCCGTATGCGTACCGTTTGTCGGAATCTTCATACGAATCTTGATGAGAGCCGTCAAAGCGCAAGCGTTTTTCAAACTCCGGCGCAATCGTAAACGAGAGACGGTAATCATCAACAACTACTTCCAAACCGTTGCCGCCGAAGGGCGTCCATAATCTTCCCCGACACGCAAAAGTCCCGTTTTTGTATACGCTTTTTTCAGTTTCTTTCGTTTGGAAGCGCCATTCGCCGCCCTCATCAACTTCCGGCTCCGCATATATGCGGAAGCGCTCTCTGCTTTGTAAATCATCGTCAAGAGCAGCAACGCGTTCGTATTCGGAAAGATTATGCGCTTCCATGCACGCAAAAACGTTAAGATCGTCGACAACGTCACCTTCCCATTCCCGCGTTACGGTTTCAATTCGAAGTTCTCGGGAAGGAACTGCGTCAGACATATAGCGCACGACGAATAAATGCCGACTGCACACGCCGCGCCGCACAACGCAGTAAAAATTCGCACTTTTGTCATCGCTTTCTTATGCCGCCGCTATCGCCGCGTCCACTCAACCGGAACTTCCGCCTGTTCGGGAACGCCGGAGTCTTCTTTGAGAACGAGCGTTTTTTTTACGCCGGTCATAGCTCCGCCTTTTGTCATGCGGAGTTTCCATTCGATGGGCTCGGCGTCCGTCGCTGCTTTGAGCGCGGCGTCGCGGGGAATGTCGGGGAAGTACGAGGCGTTGCTTCCGCCCGTTTGCTTTATTTTAATTTGCGCGTTTCCGCTGTCGCCGCTTATCGCAACGCTGATATTCATGCTCGCGCCATTTTTGAAAATGACAAAGCCGCGTCCGCCGCGCAAAATAACGATTTTATCGATAAAGGATTCGCCGCCCCACGTGCCTGCAATCGACTGCGTGGAAACTTCCGCCTCCGCGCTTGCCGTTGAACTTTGAAATCCGCCCGCGCCGTCTTGTTCGCGGTCTGTGCCTGCCGCGCTTGAGCGTATCAAGCCTGCGATAAGTTCTTTAACCGACGTTTTCGACTCCATCAAGATTTTGTAGTACGAATCGTATTCTTTCGACTTGCTGTAGTTTTTTCCGGCGTTAAGATTTTTCAGATTCGCCGTGCATTCCCATTTGCCGTCGGGAAGTTTTTTGATGACGACGTAAAAGGCGTTCGTGTCCGAAGCGGACTGACTGAAATTCGCCTCTCCGCTGCCGATATATCCGCTTGAAAAAGCGTCCGAACGCATATCGGAAAGGTCAATCTGCATGTCTTTGAGTTGGGCGAAGTACAAATCTTCCGTCATTGAAAGCATATTTTTGTCCGCATCGGCGGAAACGACGCCGTAAAAGTCAACTTTTGCTTGAGACGCAAGCGAAACGGAAAATAAAATCGCGGAAATGATTGCCGATGTTATTGTCTTCAACTTAAAATCCATTCCATTCCCCCGCCGCATTGCGCCCTGTTTTATAGAAAACTGTTTTTAAAGTCGCGCCGCATCTCGCGGTCAAGATCGCGTTCTTTAATAACCGCCTTTTTGTCGAACTGTTTTTTGCCCTTGCAAAGCCCGAGCGCAACTTTTACCCTGCCGTTTTTCAGATAAAATTCCAGCGGAATAAGCGTGTATCCTTTCGTTTCGGTTTTTCTCGTCAGCCGTTTTATTTCTTCTTTGTGGAGAAGCAATTTTTTTGCCCGAAGCGGATTATGATTAAACACGGAAGAATAGGAATATTCGGCAATATTAAGATTTTTTATAAAAACTTCGCCGCCTGAGATTTCGGCAAACGCATCGGGAAACGAAATTGCGCCGCTTTTCACGGACTTTACTTCCGTCCCCTCAAGCACGATGCCGCATTCGACGGTATCTTCCACAAAATAATTGAAACGCGCCTTTCTGTTTTCCGCAATAAGTTTTTTGCCGCCGGACATAGCCGAATTATAGATTATCCGCCGACTCGTTTCAAGCGGAGCGTACAAAAGGCGAATTGCGCTCTACTTCCGCGCTGCAGAAGCGAATATAAAATCTTTTGCATTCCCCGCAGTGTTAAAAAAACGACCGGAAACTTTGTCTCCGGTCGTTTGATATGCGATATTGGGATTGAACCAATGACATCTACCGTGTGAAGGTAGCGCTCTACCGCTGAGCTAATCGCACATAAAGAGGAACGCCCCACTGCAGCGCAGTATAGCATGTTCCCCTTGTTTGGAAAAGCAGTTTTTAGTACATTCCGCCCATGTCTCCGCCGGCAGGTGCCGCAGGAGCCTTCGGTTCGGGAATATCCGTTACGGCGCATTCCGTTGTAAGCAGCGTGCCTGCAATGGAAGCCGCGTTTTTAAGCGCGGACGTCGTAACCTTTGCAGGATCGATAATTCCCGCATCCATCATGTTGACCCACTGGGCAGTGTACGCGTTGTAGCCGACGCCCTTCTTTTCAGATTTCGCGCGCTCGGCAACAACTGCGCCGTCAATTCCGGCATTGTCGGCAATTTGGCGCATGGGCTCTTCAAGTGAGCGGCGGACAATCTTAAATCCGACTTTTTCATCTTCGGAAAGTTCCGCCGGAATGTTTTCAAGCGCTTTCGCGGCTTCAAGCAGCGCAAGTCCGCCGCCTGCAACAATTCCTTCGTCGAGCGCCGCGCGGGTTGCCGCAATCGTGTCTTCTACGCGGAATTTCTTTTCCTTCATTTCCGTTTCCGTCGTCGCGCCTACGTTGATAACCGCAACGCCGCCGGAAAGTTTTGCAAGCCGTTTCTGGAGCTGCTCTTTGTCGTAACTTGACGTGCTCTTTTCAATTTGGTGTTTGATTTCTTCAACTCTGTCGGAAATCGCTTTCTTTTCGCCGGCTCCGCCGACAATCGTCGTGTTATCTTTGTCGATTTTGATTGACCGCGCTTTTCCAAGCATATCGACGTCTGCGGACTCAAGTTTCAGTCCCACTTCGTCGGAAATAACCTGTCCGCCGGTGAGAATGGCGATGTCCTGCAGCATATCCTTTCTGCGGTCGCCGAATCCCGGAGCCTTGACCGCGCACACGTGAATGGTGCCGCGTATTGTGTTCAAGACAAGCGTGGTAAGCGCTTCGCCGT
>JBQNBN010000087.1:0-11014 GCA_052169915.1 Treponema sp. | reverse complement strand
GACGGAAAAGAATGATATCCCTCAATTTTGGATTAAAAATAGCTTCGGGAAAAATAAAAAAAGATGAAATAGAGGAATGGTTTGTAAAGCATAACAAATAAACGCCGAACACCGTTTTCAAAGCGACTGCAAAAATGAGGTTTTGCAAAGAAGGAGCACATGACGGCAGAGCGGATTTTTTTGGAAATCGATAGGACAAAAGCCGATATCGCCGATTTTATCGGCGCGTACAAGACGGAGCAAACCGTCTCTTCTTATGACGACTGGAATTGCCGGGACGTTGCTGCGCACATTCTGGAATGGATTGTGTTTTCCAAAAACAAAATACGCGCCATTGCCCGCTCAAAGCCCTTTAAAGAAATCGAAAATCTTGACGAGTTCAACCGCGCCGCTTACCAAAAGAATAAAAACGAACCGCTCAACCGCATTCATTCCGCGTTGCTGAGCGAACTGGACGATTATAAAAACGCAGTTTCGCTGTATTCCGACGCTGATTTAGAGCGCAAGGACTTTCCGACGGGATTTCCGTTTGAAATGCGGCGTTATATGATTTTGGACACCGTCATTCACCCTGTCATGCACATTTTATATTACGCGCTGAAGACAAAACGTTTCGACTTATTTACGGCGCAGTGCGGACGGCGGCACGGCGCTTTTTTAGACTTTGCGGACGGCAAACTTGGCGTTTATTCGTTTGCGGAGTATATCGAAAACCGAGCCGGCTTTCTGTCCGCCGTGCGGGAATTAAAATCGCGCTATCCGAATGACGGCGCCGTTCAAGCGGTTTTACGCGCCAACGGATTGAGCGGCGATTAACGGGCGGTAAAGCTTTTCTTGTCGACCGTCAGCCGCTTCTCCTTTCTGTGCCGCCGTTACACCGGCAATTCTATCGCGTCTGTTCCCGCTGCCTGCGCTTTATCGCAGATAACGACGTCGTGCCGTTCTGCAATACCGCTTGCAATGCGCAGTGCGGCGGACTGCAGCGTTTCAGGCGTTACGGAAAGCAGATTGCGGAGTTTTGCCGCGCGGTCTTCATCGGAAATGCAGTACAAAGTCCGCATAAAGCCCGCGTTGCCGCGCCCGACGGGAGAAAACGGCTGAACTTCGTCTCCGTACGCGCCGATAACAAGGTTTTCGCATTCTTCTGAATCCAGCGCGGAGGCGGCGGCATCGTTTACGCAGTCGGCAAAAATATCGAGCGTTTTAAACGGCGTCGGGTCGCGGAACGAGGAAAATAAAAACTTTCCTAAAATATTTGCGGAACTTGCGCTTGAGCCGTACGCGCCGCCGGTCGTGCGGACGCGCTCCCACAAGTACGTGCCGGAAAGCCGGTGCGCAAGCACGAGGTCGGCAGCGTTTTCCTTTGCGCCGAAAAACGTTCCCGGCAGAACGGAAGCGCAGTAGCCGACCTGCGAGCCGACTGTAAATACTTCCTTCATGGGAATTTCCGACTGCTTTTTATTGAGCAAAAGCAGTTTTTTGAAGTCCTCATCGCTTTGCGCAATGCGGGCGGCAGGCGGTTTTAAGTCGTTTTTGATTGCAAGAAGTTCAAGTTCCGGCAGGAGCGACTCCAGCGTTTTTTCATCCGCCGTAACGTGCAGGATCGCACCCGCCTTCAGCAATTCCTGTTTTATCAAGTCGAAATGAGCGGCAAGTTTTTCTGTCTTCTCTTTGCAAATCGAATTGACTGCAAATACCTGCGTCAGCCCGCGCCAAATTTCATTGACGCAGGTTGAATGCGAATAATGGCTTTGCGCGCGCGTCAGGGCGAAATGCGTACCGCGCGGAACGACGTTTGCAAAAAGCGCGCTTTTCGCTTCGCTGCAAAGATTTTTGACGCGCTGCACGTCCGTAAAGTCAAAAGCCGCAACGGCTTCGGAAAACAGTGCGGCGGCTTCGCGCGTTTTTTCTGCAAGCATACGGACGGAAAAAATCAGATAATCGCGCCCCGCGCACTGATATTTTTCAAGATTTTTCCGCATTTTCGCGGAATGCGGCGTCTGCCCTGAGCCTGACGTTACGAGCCGCGCTTCAATTCCCCCCGTGTGAACGGCAGTTTCCGCCGCGCATTGAACCCAGTTTTTGCCGTTCCAACCGGCATTTGCCGCGCAGTACGCAAAAAGCGGAAGATACGGATATTCGCGCGCCGGAAGATTATCGACCGGAATGCACAGTTCAAGGTAGGCAATGCCGTTCGTCCGCTCAACATTCTTAAAAAGCGGTATTTCGTGCGCGCCGTTTTTGAGAACGGCAATCTCCGTTTTTATCGCGCCTGAGTCGAGCGTCAAGTCGCTTATTTTGAGGCGCGGTATGCAGGCGGTATCGGCGGCGCTTTCTTTTTTTTGCTGATACGCGTGCAGGGCGGCAAGTTCCGCTTTTACGCGCTCAACGTCCGCCTCCGCGCTCAAGGTTTTTACGAGGGCTACTTCCCGCTCATTCCGCTCTTTGATATACGAATGCGAAGGCGTTACACAGACGAAAGAGCGGCGTTTGTTTTCCAAAAGATATTTTTTTATCAAAGAAACGATGTATTCGCTGCCTGTCTCCGCTTTTTCGCGGATTTTTTCAAAGGCGGCGCGGTAAAGCAAGTGCGAGGCAGGCTCTGCGCCGTAATTCCACGCGGCAAGCGCGCGCTCCAACAGCACCAGCGAGTAAGGGCCGCCTGAACGCACAATTTCGCGGTTCGCAAATTCCGCCGTCATCAAAGCGGCGTCAATGTCGCGCCGGTCAATTCCTTCGGCGCAAATGCGTTCAAGTTCGTCGAAAATCAAGGCGTAGACTTTTTCTTCGTTTTTCGGTTTGACGCCGTGTAAGCCGAGCGCAAACGTAAAAAAGCGCGTTTCGGCGGCAGCCCCCGTCATCGGCGCAAGGTCGTCGCCGAGCCGGCTTTCAGTCAAGGCCTTTGCAATCGGCGAGCCGTCGTGTCCAATCAACACTTCCGACAAAAACGAGCATTCAAGCAGCGCGTCGAGGTCTTTCGTCTGTCCGCACAGCCAGTTGACGCTGACCGTCGCGCCCGTCGCGCCGCTTGAAGGCGCCGTCTCGGAAATCTTCACGCTTTCGGTAAAATCCTGCGGCGTTTCCATTTTTTCACATTCTTCTATAGTAAAGGCATCGGATTGACTGCATGCCGACTGTCCAAGCCGCGTTTCCAGCCGGTCGAGAACATTTTTTTGCAAAAAATCCAACTGCTCCTCAGTCGGAATATTGCCGTAGAGAAAGACCAGACAATTTTCCGGCACATAATATTTTTTGTGGAAGGCTTTAAAATCCTCGTAGGAAAAATGCGGAATGGACTCGGGGTCTCCGCCGGAATCGAAGGCGTAATTCGTGCCGGGGAAAAGACTGCGGAATTGAACGTCCGCCGCAACCGACTCGAAAGAGGAGTAGTTGCCCTTCATCTCGTTGTAGACAACGCCTTGAATCGAAAAATTGCCCGCATCGTCAAGTTCGAGCCGGTGCGCTTCCTGTATGAACGCTTCTTTTTTGAGCAGCGGAAAGAAAACCGCGTCTCCGTACACGTCCATAAGATTGAAATAGTCCGCCTTGACAGTCGAACTTGCGGGATAAACGGTTTTGTCGGGGTACGTCATCGCGTTCAAAAAGGTGTGGACGCTTTGATTCATCATGTTGGTGAACGGCTCTTTGAGCGGGAACTTTTCCGACCCGCAAAAAACGGAATGCTCCAAAATGTGCGCAGCTCCGACGGCATTTTTTATAAGCGTACGGAACGCAAAGGCAAAAAGATTTTCCGCGTCGTCATTTAACAGGTGAAAAACCTCAAGTCCGGTTTTGCGGTGACGGAGGTACACGCCCTCAGAGCCGTTGTCCGGCACTTGGGTAACGGAAATTAAATCGAATCCTTTGTAGGATTTTGCGATGGTATTTTTGTTTTTCGACATGGGAGCAGTATAGCGGAATTGGCGGGCGGTTGCTATGCAATTTGGATGATATTGAGGAGGTTCCGCCCGCCTGAGTTTTTTGCCTAGCGGCAAAACTCGCAGGAAAAGGTGTTTAGAGAGAGGCGGCATTGTGTATATACGACGTATAAATCTGGCTGAGGGAGGATATCTAACGGTGTTTCGTCTGCGAGAGATTTCGCAAAGCGGGAATACTTATGGGAAAACGGAGGTAGAGGACGCGACAGCGCATATATGACGTGCATGGCGGTATGCAATTGGGGCGCCGCTTGTCCTCTCGTGCAAAAACAATCTCTCGTCCAGCAATTAAAAAGTCGAGAAAATCCTTTTCGCGTCTTTCTTTTGGCGCATTTTCTCCCGCAAACAAGATTTTTTATGTTATACTTAATGTGAGCGTTTATCAAAAATTTTTTTAGGGAGGTTATCGATTATGGATAACACAATGCCTTTGCTGGGAGATAAAATTCCTTCGATGGAAGTTAAAACAACGCACGGAATGAAAAAAATCCCGCAGGATTACAATGGAAAGTGGCTGGTGCTTTTTTCTCATCCGGCGGATTTTACTCCGGTCTGCACGACGGAGTTCGTTTCATTCCAGAAACATTATGCCGACTTCAAAGCGGTAAACTGCGAATTGCTCGGTCTTTCAATCGATCAGGTTCAGTCTCACATCAAATGGACTGAGTTCATGGCGGACAAATTGAATACCAAAATTGAATTCCCGATTATTGCCGACGACATGGGCAAAGTCGCCGAAAAACTCGGCATGATTCACCCGGGAAAAGGCACGAACACCGTCCGCGCCGTGTTCGTCATCGATCCGGAAGGAACACTGCGCCTCGTCATTTACTATCCGCAGGAAATCGGACGCAACATGGACGAAATCCTGCGCTCGGTAAAAGCGCTGCAGATGGCTGATACAAACAAAGTTGCATGCCCTGCAAACTGGCCGAACAACGAGCTTATTCAGGATAAGGTCATTATTCCGCCGGCAGGAGATGAAAAAACCGCTGCCGAACGCCGCGGTATGCAGGACTCCTTCGATTGGTGGTTCGCCTACAAGAAGGTGTAATTTTTTGAATGCCGACTGAATGCCGGCGTTTAAGAGAAGAAAACGAAGCCCGAAGAAACGCGTTACGCGCAACTTCGGGCTTTTTTATTGAAAAAAAGTTTTTCCAGTCGACAGCAGTACAAATGAGGGAATGTTTAAGATAATGCTTAATTAAGAATGCATAATGCGTAACTTTCCGGCGCGGCGTCTCAATATTGAGGCGGCAGCGCGCAAACCTCTTCTCCGCCCACAGTTTTCCCACGAGTTTTGCTATTAGGCAAAACTCGGTAGGGCGGAGCACCGTTAAGTCTGTCAAACACCGTTCTCCGCCGCCCGCAGTTCTCCATCCAAAAACTTTGTTTATCGCACGTTTTGCCTAGAGGCAAAACGTGGGCAGGCGGCAACTCCGTTAAATCTTTCAAACTCTATCTTTGCCGCCTGCCGACGCCTGCACTCTTCCGTAGAGCAGTCCTGCAATCAATGCGCCTGCGACGGCGGGAATTACCCATGCGATACCGAAGTTTGCAAGCGGCAGTTTTTGCAAAAATCCTGCGAGGGCGGACACGCGCGAGCCGTCGATTAAGTTTTGGCTTGCAGCGATAACGTCGAGCGTGCTGACAAGGAGCGTGCCGATCGTCCCGCCGATATAGTAAAAGCGGTTCGGGATAAAGCGGTCGGCAAGGTTCATGAGCGTGAGGAAAATGTAGACGGGGTACGACGCTTGCAAAAGCGGCAGTGCAAAGCGGATAATCGCTTCTACGCCGAATATTGAAAACCAGCAGCTCAACGCACAGACGGCGATGACGATGACACGGTACGGCACTTTGTTCTTGAACAGTTTTTCAAAATACTGACCGGTGCTTGCGGCAAGTCCCGCCGCGGTCGTAAAGCAGGCAAGCGCCATCGCCGCGGCAAGAATGATTCTCCCCGCATTGCCCCAAAGCCGTCCGCAAATGCCTGAAAGCAAGTCCGTTCTCGTTGTTCCGGCAGGGAATGCGCTTCCGCTGCATGCGCCCGCGTACATCAGTCCTCCGTAGACAAGCAAAAGTCCAAGTGCGGCGATAATGCCCGCGGCAATATTGAGTTTTAACTGCGTCTTTTCATCGGTATACCCGCGCGCCCGTATCGCCTGCAGCACAACCGGCGCAAACATAACGGAAGCGAGCGCGTCCATCGTCTGATAGCCTTCTAAAAATCCCGTTCGGAACAGGTGCGTCATTTGAGTCGGCTGCGGTTTTCCGAGCGGCGCAATGAGCGCACGGATGATAATCGCGGCAAGAATGACTAACAGCGTCGGAGTCAGATATTTTCCGATTGTGTTGATGACTTTCGACGGAACAATGGCAACGATAACGACGAGCGTAAAAAAGACGATTGAACTGATAATAGGACTTGCGTGCGGCGCGAACGGTAAAATACTGATTTCAAACGTCGTTGCTGCGGTACGCGGCATAGCGAGAATCGGTCCTATTTCAAGAAAGATGACCGTTCCCAGCAGGTCTGCAAAAATCGGATGGACTTTTCCGGCAAAGCCCCGCAATGTTCCGCCTGCGTTTCCGGCGGCAAAAATCCCGAGCATCGGAAGACCTATTCCGGTAAGCGCAAACGTTGTGAATATCGCAATCCACCGCGAACCGGTTAAAAATCCTAACTGCGGCGGAAAAATCAAGTTTCCCGCGCCGAAAAACATTGCGAACAGCGCAAATCCGATGATAAGACTGTCCCGTACTTCTTTTTTCATGTAGCAGACTCCAAATAGTATTTATTTTGGCTGCACGCAATTACGAACAGCCGGCATTTAAAATAGAAATAAGTTTTTTCAGTATATCAAATATTGTAGGAATAGTAACGATTTTTACAAAAAATAAAGCGGGACTGGAGAAGCGTAGAAAAAGAAGGGAAATAAACAGTCCGCGCGAATAAAAAATACCGCAGAATGCTAACAAAAGACGACTGTACAAGCGGCGCGGACAAAAGAATAAAATCGCTTTTGAGGTGCAGCTCATGCGTGCAGGCGGAATATGCGAACGACAACTCATTGCAACACGGCGCGCTCACGTCTCTAAACCGCAAACGCTTCCAAACACGGCACACACGACTAAAGAATACCGCGCAATTGAAAAGTCCTTTTTCCGCTCTAGTTTTGCCGTACAGCAAAACTAGAGCGGACGGCAACTCCGTCATATCTTTCAAACGCCTTTTTCCCCCGCCCGCCGAACTCCATTTTTCTACGAGTTTTACCGAAAGGCAAAATCTCGGGTGGGCGGCAACTCCGTTATATCTTTCAAACGCCTTTTCATCCGTCCGCCGAACTCCATTTTTTTACGAGTTTTGCCGAAAGGCAAAATCTCGGGCGGACGGTAACTCCGTTAAATCTTTCAAACCTCGTTTTTACCGTCCAACCCGTCCAACCTATTCATCTTTCCGCCCACCGAAAGGCTTAGTCAAAAACAGCAGCGCGGGCGTTACCGTGTAGTCGGCAAGGAGAGCGGCGGCAAGTCCTATCATAGAAAGCAGTCCGATACGGAAGAGCATACTCATATCGCTGAACGTGTACATGAAGAACATCGCGCACAAAATAAACGTGGACGACGCCATCGACCGCCCGATTTTCTTAAACGAATCGATAACCGCCGCGTAATAACTGCCGCCGATTTCGTGTTCGTATTTAACGTGGTTCGTAAAATGAATCGTATCGTCGACCGCAATTCCCAAAATCATCGGCATGACGGTCATCGTCAGCATATCGAGCGTGTAGCCGGCAAAGCCCATCACGCCGCCGACAAGGAAAACCGGCGCGATATTCGGAATCATGGCGATAAGTCCCGTTTTGAGACTGCCGAACGCAAGCGTCAGCATAAGCGCAATGATGATAAACGACGCCGCAAACGACTTTAATTCGCCGACGACCAATTTGCGGTTCAAGTCCGCCATCTTCGCAACCTCGCCGACAATGCTCACTTCCGCGCCGGGAAAATGCTCTTGGGCAATCCGCTTGGCTGCCGTAATATCGTGCACCATCAATTCCGCGTCGTATTTTGAAAGTTCCACGCGGATAAACGCCGTCGAATAATCGTCGCTCACGCGTGAAAAAAGCGTTTGACTGTCGGAAAGTTCATACAAAAACAAAAGTTGCGTCAGTAAGTCCGCGTCTTCGGGGATAACGTACGCCGCTTCTTCGTCGCCGTTGAGCGTCTTGTTCATCTCTTTAACCAAGTCGATAACGGACGTTACGCGCGGTTTTTCGCCGGAGATTTTCGTCAACTCGAACATACCGAATTCCTTTGCGCAGTCGTCGAGCGCCTGCATTGCTTCCGGATTCTTAAAACCGTCCGCCTCAGGCAGTTCGACCATCACGTTGTAACTGTATTGACTGCCCAGTTTCGACTGTCGGATTTTTATGAGGCGCGCAACGTAGGGGATTTTTTCTCCCATGATGCCGGTGTAGTCCATATTCACGCGGATACGCAGCATGCCGAACACCGCCGCCGCCGTAACCGCAACTCCTATCGCGATGACGGCAACGCGGCGTTTTATCACGTGCTCGCCGAAAGCCCCGTACAAAGAGTCGACTTTTTCCTGCCGCGCCTTTCTCCTCCGCTCTTTTTCCAGCGCCTTTTGCCCCGCATTTTCGCGCGCGGACGGCATATCCTTCCCGAAACTGTAAAAAATCGGCAAAAGAACGATTGTATAAAGGTAGACTGCAAAAACGACGCACGCGCTCATACCGCCGACCCACTTGAGCGGTTCAATGCCGACTCCCATAAACGAAATGAGAGAGGCGACCGTCGTTGCGACCGTAAACAAAATCGGCCAGCCGGATGTTTGGAGCGTATTGACGACCGCCTGCCGCCGTCTGCCGCAGGTTCTGAATTCCAGCCGGAACGCGTTGACGTAGTGAACGGAATAGCCGACTGCAAGCGCCATGCCGAGCATAATCGGAAGGGTAATCATGTTTCCGTCGGCAACAATGCCCGCCCACGACGCGTAGCCGAGCACCACTCCGATCCCGCAGAGCGTCGCCGTAACCGGAACGATGATACCGCGCAGAGAGCGAATCAAAAAAATGAGGCTCAGCAGCATGACGATAAAGCCTGAAAGGACGCGAAGCCGCGTTTCCTTTGACACGACAACTTCTTCTTCCGCCTCCGTGTAGCCCAGTCCCGCGCCGCGCATTGTGTATAAATCGCTTTTGAACTCGCCGCTTTCCACGATGGGAATGGCAGCCTTACCGACTGTCAGCATATCTTCTCGTTCCGTGTCGTCGCCGTATGCGACAAGCGACAGGATAACCCACGTTTCCGTTGCGTCGTCGGAGACAAGATTGTTGACAAGAGAAGTCCGGCTTAAGATAAAATCTTTTTTTTGCTGAAGTTCAGCCTTTTCTTCCGCCGACATTGCAGAAAGCGGCTTTCCCCCGCCGGGAATTCCGTCCGCAAACGGATTGACGATTTCCATTCCCTCATCCGTCCCTTTGGACACGGACAAACTCATAAGCGACGTTACTTTATCCGCAAAGGGGACTTCAGCCTCCAGCCGCTTTCCCAACCGGTCGATGGCGTCAAGCACTTCGGGCGCAAACACGTCGGGAGCCTCCACGAGCACCATAACGGAGTCCTCGTTGCCGAAACATTCTTTAAAACGGTCTTCGCCGCGCTTAATATCCTCGTTGTTCGTAAGCCAGCCGGACTGGTCGGTGTCTACTTTAAAGCGGCTGAGCCCCGCGAACCCCGCGAGCGTAAAAATAAGAATCGCCGCCAAAAAGAAAAAGCGGTACTTGATTTGAATCTCCCCCGACTTTGCAAACCATTGATTGATTTTCGTTATCGACACAGCCTAAGCCTCCCTGAATTTTTTTTAGCCATGATAGTTAAATGAAAATACGGCGTCAACAAGCGGGCGGATGAGAATGGAGTTTGAAAGACTTAACGGTGTACCGCCCGCAACACGTTTTCCCGCAGGGAAAACGTGCGGGGGAATTCTATTTGAGGGGACGCAAGAAAATGGGTATTCTATCGCGCTGCCGCGTTTGACGCGGTTATTACCGGAAGCAGGGCCTTTTTGCCCCTACTGTTTAATATTCCGATTGCTCTAATGAATAAAGCATTCGGAACGTTATTATTTTTCAATTACGCTTTTGCCGCTTCGCAAAAGTCCATCATAGGTTTTGTAAGATTTCTTGATAATTCATTATTTAAATTCAGCAGATCCGCCGCAGGCGTATTCTTCAGTACGGGGCGGCTCAAGGGGATCGGTTCGCCCAAGAAATAGTAGATATATTTCTTATCCTCGTTATTACGCATATCCAGTCCGCATTCCCATTTGAAAACCAGTACATTACCGAAGACCTTTTGCAGCCGTTCGCGCTCTAGAGCAAACGTTTTTATGGCGTCTTCAACGGTAACATCTTTAAGTATAAGCAGGACGGGCGAATACCAGCAAATACCGTTTACCCCTGCTTTTTCTTTTGCAGGCAATGTAAAATACGGCGCAAAAAAAATCGATGTGTTCTGACGCAGGCGTGTCTCTGCGGTAGATGTTATGCCCGATAAACCGCTGCAATTCTGCCGTATATCCGACATCTTGAATTAAGATATTTTTGTCTTTCATGGAATCGAATAAGTTTATAGTCTAAAACTCCTTTAAATTACAAAAATTTTTCGAATCGCTAAAGCGGCTATACGGTGCAGTTTCATTTTCAAAACTGAACTGCACCATACGACACATTTTGCCGATTCGGTTTTGCCGCATACCGCCGTGGACGGCGGTGTTGTTAAGCAGTTGTACACGGATGTACATTTTTCATCACGGGCGCGAGACCACACGCAAGCCAAGATCAAAGTTGCAAAAGCCCGGGGCGTAGCCGTCCCGATACGCACGAGCGGCGTAGCCCGCATCGTGGTAATAGCTTCCACCGCGATCGACGCGGACAGAACCGGAAGCAACACCAGTAGGGTCGGTCTGTTCATCTGCTGGCGTACCACCGCTATACCAGTCCCAGCACAATTCCCATACGTTCCCGCTCATGTCATACAGCCCGTAT
>JBQNBN010000086.1:0-12488 GCA_052169915.1 Treponema sp. | reverse complement strand
GCCGAGCGTTACCGAGATTATGCGCATGGCGCCGCGCTTTACCGTCAACACGAGGTTATAGCCGCTTTCATCGATAAAGCCCGTTTTCAGTCCGTCGGCGCCTTCAAGCCGCCCCAAAAGCGGATTCGTATTTTCTTGGTAGATTCCCATCGTTATGCGTTCGGGAAGACCGCGCGACCAATCCTGCGCACGGAGCGTGCCGCCGTCTTCCGGCGCAAGGTTATGCGCTTGTGGATATTTGAATGACAGTCGGGAATGGAAAAGCGGCAAGGCTTCGGGAAAGCGCTCAAGGTAGATTTTTGCGAATGCCGCTATCTCGCGCGCCGTCGTCGTATTGCGTTCGCTGTACCCTGACGCTTCTTCAAAATGCGTGTGAATTAAGCCGTGTTCGGCAGCGGCAGCGTTCATTTCTGCGACAAACGCGGCCATCGAGCCGCTTACATAAAAACTCAGCGCGTACGCCGCGTCGTTGCCCGAACACACCGCAAGCCCCGTTAAAAGTTCTTCCACCGTTACCCGCTGATTTTTTCCCAAAAACATCAACGACGAATGCGGCGGCATATTGCACGCCCAGCATTCGCGCGGAAGCGGGACGGTATCGCTCAACTTGATTTTGCCCTGACGCGCCGCGTCGAGCACAACGTACATCGCAAAGATTTTCGTTAAACTTGCAGGAGGAATGACTTGGTCGGCGTTCTTTTCATACAAAATCGAGCCCGTTTTCGCTTCCACGATGATTGCGCTCTTGGCTCCAATTTGCACGTCGGCATTTTTCGTTTTATACGGCAAAGGGGAAATGATTTTATTCCTTTCCGGATATGCCGAATTCAAAATCTGTTCAAGTTCGGCTTTCTGACTTTCCGTCAGAGGCGGAAGCGGCTTTGCGCGCCGTAAGCCGTATGCGCGCACGACAACAGTCGCCGCATACGCAAGAAGAATTGCAGCAGCGGAGACTTTTACCATGCGCGCCGCTTTCATGCCGCGCCGCGCATTCTGTTCGGTATGTGATTTCATAGAATTTTGCCTTTCATACTTGACTTAATAACGACGGCGGACAAACGAACGCCGCCCGCGTTTACAATCATGCCGTGCCGCACGTGAATGACGTCGCCCTCCCGCCGCGGACGCGAACCGCGCAAGAGTCCGAACATTCCCGCCTAAAAAGCGGCGTGCCCGGCATCCCCGCGCGGTAAGAGCGTTTTCTAAAATTCCTGCTTTACTTTTTCCGGGTCTTTGCCCTTGTCTTTTTCACGGATTTCGACGCGGCGGATTTTACCGCTTATCGTCTTCGGCAATTCCTTTACAAATTCGATGATGCGCGGACACTTATACAGCGCGGTTTCGTGCTTCACAAAGTCGAAAAGTTCAATCTCAAGTTCGCGGCTTGCCTCAAATCCCGGAGAAAGGACGATAGTCGCCTTGACCGCCTGCCCGCGCTTGGGGTCTTCAACGCCGGTAACCGCGCATTCCATAACGGACGGATGCTGCTGGAGCACGGACTCGACTTCAAACGGACTTATCCGGTAGCCGGACGACTTGATAATGTCATCCTTACGCCCGACGAACCAAATATAATTATCCTCATCCTTATACACCGTGTCGCCGGTATGATACACGCCCCCGTCAAAGGCATCCGCCGTCAGCGCAACGTCCCTGTAGTAGCCGGTCAAAAGTCCGAACGGATATTCTTTGTCCACGCGAAGCACAAGTTCGCCCACTTCCCCGACTGCAACGGGATTGCCGTTCGGGTCGATGATTTCCACATCGTAAACGGGAGACGCCTTTCCCATCGAGCCGGGCTTCACCGGTTCGTTCAAAAAGTTGCCCGCGATAATCGCGGATTCAGTCTGCCCGTAGCCTTCAAAAATCTTGAGCCCCGTAAACTCATGGAATTTATTGTAGACTTCGCCGTTTAACGCCTCGCCCGCAGTCGAACAACGGACAACGGACGATAAATCGTATTTGGAGAGATCTTGCCGAATCAAATAGCGGTACACCGTCGGCGGCGCGCAAAAAGTGGTAACGCCGTACTGTGAAATCTTTTGCAGCATTTTATCCGGCTTAAAACTGTTCATATCGTAAACGAACGCCGCGCTCCCGCAAATCCACTGCCCGTAAAGTTTACCCCACGTCGCCTTTGCCCACCCCGTTTCCGCAATCGTCAAATGCAGTCCGTCGTCAACGACGCAGTGCCAGTATTTTGCCGTGATGATGTGCCCGAGCGGATACAAAAAGTTGTGCAAAACCATTTTCGGATAGCCGGACGTACCGGACGTAAAATACAAAAGCATCGGATCTTCGTTACGCGTCGCAGCCTCGCCCACAGGACGCGGGAATTCCGGCGCGCATTTTTCATATTCGTCGTGGAAACTCACCCAGCCCTCGCGCGCAGAGCCCACCGTTACAAGCGTTTTGACCGTCTTTGAAGCGGGAAGCGCCTTTTCAATTTCCGACTGGATAAGCGGATTGTCATACGACACAATCATTTTGATTTCAGCCGCGTTCGTCCGGTATTCAATATCCTTCTGAAGCAGTTGATCAGTCGCAGGAACGACAATCGCCCCGATTCTATGCAGCGCGGTTATCAAAATCCAAAACTCGTACCGCCTGCGCAAAACCAGCATGACGGCATCGCCCTTTTTTATGCCGGAGGCGGCAAGAAAGTACGCAGCCCGCTTTGACTCCGCGGAAAGTTCCGCAAACGAAAAGATTTTTTCCTCACCGTTATCGTCGCACCATACGAGAGCCCGTTTTTCAGGAAAATCCCGCGCATAACAATCGACAATGTCATAAGCGAAATTAAAATTATCCGGCGCGCGAAGTCTGCAATGCGCTTTCAAATCCGCATAATCCGCAAAATCCCTGTTTTCCGTAAGAAACCTTCCATCCAATGTTGCCATTCACCACTCCTGTACAGCAAATTCCTGCAATAAGCCGACTCTCAAAACCATTTTTATCATTAAAGAGGACTTTTCACCGCCCCTTTCTTACCGATTTATTATCCTATCGACAGCCCGCCGCACTACCTTCCGCCTGCAAACCTCGTTTCCTGCACGTTTTCCGCAGGAAAATGTGTCGCGGACGGTAATGCCGTTAAGTCTTTCAAACACCATTCTCCCGTCCGCAGAAACTATTCAGCAAACAGAACCTCTCCCAATGCCGCGTCTTCCCCAAACATATTTACCGCCAGTTTGCCGCCAAGCAAACTGGTCGCGGGCGGTAACGCCGTTAAATCATTCAAACCACGTCCTGCCGTCCGCGCAAACTCCGCGCAAGCGTCAATTTATCCGCGTACTCCAAGTCGCCGCCAACAGGAATTCCCGTCGCAAGCCGCGTAATTTTTACATCCGCGCCG
The DNA here is from genome assembly GCA_052169915.1 of Treponema sp. Lineage (GTDB taxonomy): Bacteria > Spirochaetota > Spirochaetia > Treponematales > Treponemataceae > Treponema_D. The sequence goes on along the minus strand of JBQNBN010000086.1, from coordinate 9,133 downwards.
CGGCGCAAAAGTTGGTGTAAGTAGAGCGCAGTCGAATCTCCTTCAAAAGTCGGGTTCGTCGCAAGAATAACCTCCGCAACGCCGCCTACATTCACGCGCTTGACCAGCGAATCGATATTGAGGTGAGAGGCGCCCACGCCTTCAAGCGGCGCAATAACCCCGCCCAAAACATGAAAAACGCCGTTATAACCGCCCGCGCTTTCAATCGTCGCAACGTCCTGAGCCTGCTCCACCACGCAGATAATAGAAGAATCGCGCAAGGGATTGGAACAAATCGGGCACAATTCCTCTTCCGTCCACGAACCGCACACCGCGCAGGGCTTTATGCGGCGCTGCAATTCCGCAATCTGCGACGCAAACGACTGCATAAACGCCGCGTCGGCTTTCAGCAGATAATTTACGATTCGCGCCGCGCTTTTTTTCCCGATGCCCGGAAGCCGCGCAAACGATTGCGTAAGCGCGTCGATTACATTCGGCATTGCTAAAGTCCCAAGTCCGAAAGGTTGAGCCCCTGCAGCAGCGAGCCGGTTTTCGCTTTGAGCATATCCTGCAATTTGGAAACGGCGTCGCGTTGAGCCGCGACAATCAAATCTTCAAGCATTTTTATGTCGCGGTTGTCGACGCACAGCGGGTCAAGTTTAATTCCCGTCATCTCGAATTTGCCGTTCATCTTGACGACGACCATTTTCCCGCCGGACGAACCTTCAGCGCTCATCGACTCTAGTTCTTTTTGCATTTTGTCGGTCTGTTCTTTCAACGCCGCAGTGTTTTTAAACAATTCAAACGGATTCATAGTTCCTCTTCTTACCAATTTTACAAATTATGCGCCCACCGGCGAACCTTTAAATGCCCTGCACAAAATCTTAACCTGCAGCGGCAATTCCTCAGGCTTATCGTCCGCCGCTTTTTCCTCAAGGACGATTTGAAACTCCATCGGCGCGCGGCAAAAACCGTTTATAATAGAAAGAATTTTGCTTTTTTCGCGCTCGATAAAGTTTTTTTGATATTCCGCGTCGATTGAAGTCGAAATGACATTGCCGGAAAGGTTCCAGCGCCCCGTGCGCATCAACGCCGCAGCAAGGGAGGCATTATTGACGGAAAGTTCCGCGACCACTGCGCCGAACAGTTTTCCCATCGTGATGGAACTGCCGTCCGGCGCGGTAAAGGCTACGCCGCTTTCGTGAGCGTCCAGCGGATTTTCCGGCGCGGCATACGGAGACGGGACTTCGTCGGGATCATCGTTTTCAATCCGCTCGGCGCCCTGCCAATCCGATTCGGTTTCGCTTTCCGCATACGGGTAATCGTCTTCGTTATCGAACGTTTCATCGTCGGGAGAATACGAATCCGACCAGTCCTGCTCGGCATACGACGAAACGCCCGACTGCACAGACGAAATCGTCCCCCCGTTTTGACTTTCTGCAGCGTTTTGAGCCGCTGCATTTGAATAATCCGCCGCGTTCACGACTCCGGCAGAATGAGCTGTGTCGTCAGACGGCGCACCGACCGAAGCACCGCTCTGCGATGCCGCCTCAGTTCCGCCGCTTCCCGCCGCATTCAAACGCGCCGCGCCGTCCGTCCGCACCCCGCCGGCAAAACCTCCGCCAGCCGGAGCCGCCGCACTTTCCTCTGTCCGCTCATGCGCCGGAACACATCCTGCAGGAGCCGCCGCGCTGCCGGACTGCACATTCTCCGCGGCAGCCTCTGCCGACGGAACCGCATTTCCGGCCTGACCCATGCCGGCTGACTGCGCCGTATCTTGAGCCGCCGGAACGGGAACGCCGCCCGCTGTGCTTTGTCCGCCCTGCGGTACGGAGACCGCCGCATTGTCCGCCGACTGCGCGCCGTTCGCGGAGCCGCCGCCGGAAGCCGCCGAAGACGCGTTCGCCGCATTTACAGACTGTATTTCCGCATTCCGCGCGTTATCCGCCGGTTGGTGAGGCGGCAGCGTTCCGCCGTTAGAAAAAGGGTTTGCCGCTCCCGCGCTCTGCCCGCCGCTTGAACCTGCGGCGCCCGCCAATGCGGAAAACTGCGGCATTCCCGCGGGCGCAGCGTTTTTTTGCGGAGACGGGGCTTGTCCAGTCGGTCTGTTGTATTCCGTTTGCGCCGCAGGGTTTGTATTCAGTCCCGCAGCGATTGAAGTTCCGTTTTGCCGTTCGGCATTTCCAGCCGCCGGCCTTCCCGCGCCGCCCTCGTGAGACGCCGCGGCAGTCCGTGCCGGAGCGTTTCCGGCAAGCAGATTATACGCCGCGTCGAGCGAGGCTTTTACTTCCGGCGGAGAAACGTATTGCGTAAGCCAGCACAAACGGCTGAACGCAAGTTCCAGTTCATAACGAGGAGAGATGGAATAGCGGATATCGCGGTACAACTGCAAAAAAACGGAAAGCGCGCGCTCAACCTGCACGGTGTTCCATGCGGCAAGCACCGCCGCGCTGAACCGTTCGCTCGACTGTCCAAGCAGCGCCTCTTTGGTTACGCCGTTTTTTATCAAAAGGAGACTGCGCGCATATTCCGCACTGTTGGAGATGAGTTGTTCAATCGAAATGCCCGACTCAAGGAAGCCGCCGATATGCTGAACGACGCTCTCCGCATCGGAGTTTACGCACGATTCGAAAATGGAATTGAGACGCTCCACGCCGAGCAAGCCTAATTTATCGCGGATTTTTTCATACGTGATATGCCCGTCGCTGAACGTCGCCACTTGGTCGAATAAAGTGTAGGAATCGCGGACGGAACCGCCGGACTCGCGCGCAACCCAGTAAAGCGCCTCGTCGTCCGCTTGAATGCCGAGTTCCGCCGCCGCGTCGGCAAGCAGCGACTTTAATTTTTCCGCGCCGACCAAACGGAAATTGTACTGCTGGCAGCGGCTTTTTATCGTCGCAGGGACTTTTTGCAATTCAGTCGTCGCAAAAATAAAAATCACGTAGGGCGGCGGCTCTTCAATCGTTTTTAAGAGCGCATTAAACGCGCTCGTCGAAAGCATGTGCACTTCGTCGATTATGTAAATCTTGTATCTGCCATTGTTCGGCGGGAACATCACTTCGTCTTTAATTTGGCGCACGTCGTTGACGCTCGTGTTCGACGCGCCGTCGATTTCAATAACGTCAATGCTGGAACTGTTGGTAATCGCCTTACAGGACTCGCACTGCCCGCACGGCTGCACGGCAGGCGTATCGGAGGACTGGCAATTGAGGGCTTTGGCAAGAATGCGGGCGGTAGACGTTTTTCCGCAGCCGCGCGGCCCCGAAAACAAATACGCGTGCGCAATCCGTCCCGTCTTTATAGAATTTTTGAGCGTTTCCGCGACAAATTCCTGCCCCGCAAGGTCTTCAAAACACTGCGGACGCCGCCTTGTCGCCGTAACTTCATACGCCATCTCATACCACCCCAAAGAAACTTGCGCCATTATAAGAAAAAACGCCGCCCGTAACAAGGAAGGGGGGGGCTAATGGGGAGTGGATAATGCATAATGCGGAATTTAGGGAAAGGGAATGATGCAGGGATGGGGCGCAATAACCAAAATCGATTTTTAGATGAAGCAAGGACTTTCCGGGAAGCAGGAGTTTATTTTGAGGGCAATATAATTTATATGAAAAATATATTGCCTCTAAATAAGCTACTTACTTTTAATTACTCGCAATAAAAACAAATCGTATGAAAAGTAGATGAATAGCAAAAATCCCCTCCTACTCCAGTTGAAGGGGATTGGTTTAAAGATTATTAGTCACAAAAGGCATCGTAGTTGTTCTGTGCTTCGTCCCTTGCCTTGGTCTTTTTTTTACGCGCCTTATCCCACTCCGTGCATTGCTTTTGTTTTTGCTCTAAAGCATTTGCTTTTTCCTTTGCACAAACTGGGCACTCATTACCATAAAAAGTTGTATTATGTTCTTTGCATTCTCCTGCAAAGCCCATTCCGACAACCGTTACCATAACAAGCAACGCCATAATAATCTTCTTTTTCATAGAAGACCTCCTGTTTAATTTTTTGCTCCCGATGGAAACAAGTCCACGCGAGACATATCCCAATGGAACATATATTTATTTCTTTTCAGAAATAATTACCTATGGCTACAGCGCATTCGCAATCGTATCTGCAATTATTGAGCCGGGAAGCCGGAACATGATTCCAACCGGCATTGCGAACGAATTATTTTCTTTATGCTGAAAATCTATGACGTATCCCGGTCTGACGACGAATGAAAGTCCGTACTCGCTGTTGGCAAAGAGATGCACGCGCAAATCCGCTGAAGGTCTGACGCCTATCACGTCGTCTGCGTTTTTGCCGACTGTTACCGTAAACGGACAGCCGAATCCTGCCGATACCGCCCAGAAATTCGATTTAATAAAAGGCAGGTTCCATTGAAAATTCAATATATCAATGTCGAATGCAAAGGCTGTTTTTCTAACGCTGTACCCGAAGCCGAGCTCCGCATTCCACGGACCGAGCAAAGTAAAGTTCGCAACAACCAAAAGATTTTGCGAGCCGAATGGCTCAAACGTTATACCTAAAAATCCCGTACCGGAACCTATTTCGCTCATCGTCGTAGCAAAATTTTTCATACTGTCATTTACTCCGCCCAAATCGATTGTGTCTCCGTTATCGGAAAGTCTTGCCGGTACAAAATCTTGATTCATCGTTTTTTCAAAATTAAACATAGGCGTCATTGCAAATACCGAATAGGTAAACAAAAATCCTACGATACCTAAAACCAGTTTTTTCATAAAAATCCTCCATGAAAAGTCAATTTGAACTTATCTTACTCTCCGAAATATCCCATTCCGTTGCACGACCGGCAGTCTATGCGTCCGCTGCCGCCGCATCTTCCGCACTCTTTTTTGCCGGTTCCCGAACAAATCTGACAGGTTTCTTTTTCGCCTGTTAGTATGTTGGTAAACCGATAACCTGCGCCCAAACAAGAGCTGCACATTGTTTTTCCGATCCCCCAACCGCCATTAATGCACTGACTGCACTGAATAGTCCCTCGTCCATTGCAGGTTGCGCAGGTTCTTCGAGTATTTTCCACCTCTTTTTCTTCCATACATTTCCAGCCTTTTCCGATACATGACGAGCAAAGCGTCCTGCAGTTTCCCGAACAATTTAGACAAAGTTTGGATTTAACATTGCCGTCTTTCCCTTCTCGTCTCACTCGACCTTTACCGCCGCACCTTATGCATAAAACGGAACCCGTACCTGCGCAGATTTCGCAGCGTTTATAATTGGCTTCGGCGCAGATAAAGAGAGTTAAAAACTGCACTGCAAAACCTGCAAAAAGTATTTTCTTAAATCTCATAATCCGCTCCATAAATACCAATAATCGACTGTAAATATAGGTTTTTAATTGATTGAACATTGTATTACTATGTAATAATACATTGTATAATTGTTATTTGCAAGAAAATAATAGTTATTTAACAATAAAATAGTGTGAAATTTCATAAAATCGCTGACACTATACGCGCATGAGCACACGGCAGATTTTTATTACAAATCTAAAATATTTCAGAAAACAAAAAGGATATACGCAAGCCCAACTTGCAACATTGATTGATAAAAGTTTCAATTATATAAATGGAATTGAATGCGGACTTTCATTCCCGCCGCCGGACGTTATAGATAAAATTGCCGAAATTTTAAAAATCCGCCCGATTCAACTTTTTGACGAAAACAGCTGCGCCGACGCTGTCTTTCAGACAAATAAAGAAGCGGTCGTAAAATCCGTCTCCGAGCATATTTACAACAAATTAAAGACAGATATCCGCACTTTTATTATAGAAGGAATTGAAAAAGCCGTCGGAGAGATTTGACTGATTGGTAATTTATAATTGGAGGAAAGGCAAGAATACAGAAATGGGGCGAGCAAACTTGGCAGGGCGGCGCTCCGTTATGTCATTCAAGTTCCGTAGCAAACGCCCGTCAGTTACGCATTCCTCATTAAAAACTATAAATTAAAATACCGCATTTATTTTCCGTGATAGTTGATAAGCGTTGTGATTTTTGACGGAGCGAGGACTTTTTCGTAATTGAGTTCAGGAAGTCCTAAAACGCCGAAAAAGTCGGAAACGGTGCCGCCGCCTTGTTCGATAAGGCTCCGCGCGGCAACCAGCGTACCGCCTGTCGCAATTAAGTCGTCGACAATAAGATAATTGCAGCCCGCTTTGATGTCGCATTTGTGCGCTTCGATTTCAGCGGTGCCGTATTCGAGCGCGTACTTGCACCGGTACGTGTCGCCCGGAAGTTTACCGCGCTTCCGTATGAGCACGAGCGGAATTCCCAGTCGGTCGGCAAGAGGAGCGGCAAACAAAAAGCCGCGCGACTCGACGCCTGCCACGCCGTCAATGTTTTTACCGGCGTACAATTCAACCATTTTGTCGATGCAAAACGAAAACGCTTCGGGATTGATAAAAATTCCCGTAACATCATAAAACAAAATGCCGGGCTTGGGAAAATCGTAGACGCGTCTGACCGCTTTATCAAGAAGTTCTAAATCCATCATGGCGCAAAGTCTACAGAGGTTTTCCGATATTGGCAATTCCTCGTGCCTAATTCCGAATGAGGCATTCCAAATTGCGAATTAAAACTTGCGCTTTGCGCGCCCTCCGTCTATTCGTTATAATCCGCGCATGGCTAAAATTCAAATGAAGAACAAAATCGCCGAACTTGACGGCGACGAGATGACGCGCGTTTTGTGGCAGGTGATTAAAGATGAACTTTTGCTTCCGTTTATCGACCTGCAGACCGAGTATTACGACCTCGGCTTAAAGGCGCGCGACGACTCCGACGACAAAATTACCTATGCGGCGGCGGACGCGATAAAGCGGCTCAGCGTCGGCGTAAAGTGCGCGACGATTACGTCCAACGCGGCGCGGGTCAAAGAATATAATCTGAAACAGTTGACGCCGAGCCCCAACGGCATAATCCGCGCGGAACTTGACGGCACTGTCTTCCGCACGCCGATTTTAACGCGCCGCCTGCACGGCACGGTTTCCTGCTGGAAAAAGCCCATTATTTTGGGGAGGCACGCGTACGGCGATGTCTACAAAAACTGCGAAATCAAAACGCCGGGCGCTGGAAAGGCTGAACTGGTTTTCACCGGAGAGGACGGCACAGAAATCAGAAAGACAATCATGGAAATGAAAGGTGCCGGCATCATTCAAGGAATTCACAATTTGGATGAATCAATCGAAAACTTCGCCCGCTGCTGCTTTACGTATGCGCTTGACCGCCGCGTTCCCGTGTGGTTCGGCGCAAAGGACACGATCAGCAAAACCTATGACGGCAATTTTAAGTCGATTTTCCAGCGGATTTTTGACGACGAATACAAGTCGAAATTCGAAAATACGGGAATCGAATATTTTTACACGTTGATTGACGATGCGGTTGCCCGCGTTATGAAAAGCGAGGGCGGAATGCTCTGGGCGTGCAAGAATTACGACGGCGATGTGATGAGCGACATGGTTGCCTCCGCGTGCGGAAGCCTTGCGATGATGACAAGCGTCCTCGTCAGTCCCGACGGCAAATACGAGTTTGAAGCAAGCCACGGCACGGTGCAAAAGCATTATTACCGCTACCAAAAGGGAGAAAAGACTTCGACAAACCCCATCGCGCTGATTTTTGCGTGGACGGGCGCGCTTGCCAAACGCGGAGAACTTGACGGTACTCCCGACTTACAGGACTTTGCCACTCGACTGGAAAAAGCCGTGCTCGACACCATCGAAGACGGCTGCATGACAAAAGATATTGCAGGAATTGCCGCTCCCGCCGCAACCAAAGTTGTTGACAGCTGGGAGTTTATTCGGGAGATCGGCGGGCGATTGCGGGCGGCTAAGAACGGAGTTTAAAGATTTAACATAATTACCGCCCGCCCGAGTTTTTGTCATTAGACAAAAACTCTCGAGAAAATGGAGTGAGACGGGTGGGTGCAGACAGCCCGCTAATTGGGAAATCTTAATTCGTAATGAGGAATTGTAGCCAGCGGGTTCTGCGAGGTTTGACGGATGGAGCAGCGGCTGCCCGTAACCTTGCGCCTCTGTTGCCCGAAAGGATTTTAAAATGAGCAAGATAAAAACGGGGCTGGTGCTTGAAGGCGGGGCTATGCGCGGACTGTTTACGGCGGGCGTACTCGATGTTTTTATGGAAAACGGCGTTACCTTCGACGGCATGATCGGCGTGTCCGCGGGTGCGGCGTTCGGGTGCAATTTTAAGTCGCGCCAGATTGGAAGGGTAATCCGCTACAACAAAAAGTACGGACGCGACAGGCGGTATTGTTCGCTTTGGTCGCTGATAAAAACGGGCGACTTATACGGAGCGGACTTTTGCTACAACATTCTGCCGAACAAACTCGACGTTTTCGACGTTGAAACGTTCAAAAACAATCCGATGCCGCTGTATATCGTCGCAAGCGACTGCGAGACAGGAATGCCCGTTTACAAAGAACTGAAAAACGGCGACGCGGCGGACTTAACGTGGATGCGGGCGAGCGCGTCCATGCCGCTGGTAAGCCGCGTCGTTGAAATCGACGGCTATAAACTTCTCGACGGCGGAATGACCGACTCAATTCCCATTCGGTATTTCGAAAGTCTCGGATATAACAGAAACGTCGTCATTTTGACGCAGCCTGCCGACTATAAAAAATCTCCCGGCAAAGCGGCGCGGCTTCTAAGGGCGGCTCTCCGAAAATACCCCGCGCTTGCCGCCGCAATGCAAAAGCGGCACATCGTTTACAACGAAGAAACAACCTATATTTTTGAAAAAGCCGCCCGCAGAGAAATCTTTGTCATCTGTCCCGAATTCCCGCTTGGAATCCGCCGGACGGAAAGAAATCCCGCCGAACTCCAACGGGTCTACGACGCAGGACGCACCGCAGCGGAAAAAAATCTTGCGGCGGTAAAAGAGTTTTTAGTCGGCGAAAAGGAAAATATGACTTGAAAGACATAACCGCATTTCCGTCAACGGCGTTTTTTCTAGCGGAAAGACTACGAAAAATAGGATTTGAGAAGTTTTATTTATAGAAAGTTTGCCGCATAGCAAACTTGAAGCGGCCAGCAGACTAAATTAAAGTTTACAAACTACGTTCACACTGTCCGCCGAACTCCAACGGGTCTACGACGCAGGACGCACCGCAGCGGAAAAAAATCT
>JBQNBN010000085.1:0-12583 GCA_052169915.1 Treponema sp. | reverse complement strand
GCGCAATCTTTTCAATAGGCAATCCGAATTGCAGAAGGTTCTTTGCTGTTTCAAGGGCTTTTTGCCGGGATCCTTCTGCAATTCCGAGAGATTTACCTTCAGCAAGCCCCAGGGATTTCCCCTCGGCAATTCCGAGGGATTTGCCTTCAAGTCTCCCCGCACGTTTGCCGCCTTCCCAGCCTGCATTGAACTGATTTTCAGAAATTGTTGCGATGTCGCTTTTGAGTTTCATGCGGGATTCGTACAGTTTTCGCTCTATCGGCGATAATGCTAGGATATCTACCTTTTCATTTAACATTTGCAAAATCGGGGATGTGGTTGCAAGCATTGCCCGCTCCTTTTTATCGTTTGTGCCTATAAATCGAAGCCAGTTGATCAGCTGACTTCGTTTACTCGCCTTCGTTCCTTCTTCCTTCGCCCGTTTTGCTGCCTGTAAGTCCAGAAAATGGATTTCAAGGACGTCGGTCAGCAGGGTGTGCGCGTCTTTTTCTTGCAGTCGATATTCCGAATGGACTGCGTCATTGAGCCGGAAGCTGTCCGCGATAATGTTGATAGTAATACACTTGTGGAGGCTGTCATACGATTCGCCGCTCTTAAAGTCTGCCGTATACATTTTTGCCCAGTAAAAGAGCGTGCGCTTTACAAATGATGCATTCCATGACGATTGGATTTCAATATCGATAATCGTGCCGTTCGTCAGCCGGAGTTTTACATCGAGAATGCCGGTTTTGTCGCTCAGTTCTTCTTTGTTCAACTCCTTATCCATCAGTTCAAGACCGCTGATATCCTCGGCAGGAATATCAAGGACGCACTCAAGAAAGTTTTGCAATATGGGCTTGTTCTCTTCAGCGCCCAAAAAGCGTTTGAAAGCGTAGTCGTTGGTAAGCGTTATTTGCAGCTCGTCTTCCATAGGCAAAGTATACGGCAGAAGGGGCGAAAATACAATGTTTGCGCTGCGGGAAGATAATTTGTAATTCGGAATGCGGAATTCATAATGCGTGATTTCTCATTCCTAACTACGTATTCCCTCCTTAATCTCTCCCTCGTTGCGTAAGCCCCCTCTTTCAACTAAAATACGCGCATGGAAAACACAAAAAGAACCGTTACCTGCGGCGCGCTAACGGCGGCGGATGCGGGAAAGAACGTGATATTGAACGGCTGGGTTTTGCGGACGCGCGAACTAGGGGGGCTTACCTTTAATAGTTTAATATTTTCAATTCTATTTAATAGCAATTGCTTCATTCGACAGCTCATAAAAGCTTCTTATTTCTGTGCAGCCGTCATAACTAGACTGTGTACTGTATTTGGACTAAACCTTATCAAACCCAAGCGATTTATACCGATACTCCTGATTGCAGGACAGTATGCAAACGTTTTGGAAGCACAATTCCTCATTACGTCTCCCTAATTCTCCATTGCCCACTCTAAAGCTCCCTCCCTGTCGCGCCCTTCCCCTCCCCATCTTTCCCGCCGTTTGTAGTTGCGGGGGCAGGTTTCGTTCCGTCTCCGTTCGACGCATTCTCTTCCGTCTGCTCGTCTTTTTTCTCCCCACCGTCATTCGCAGACTTCTTCGCTTTCCGTTTTTTTGCGGCGGCTTTATCTTTTTCGTCCCTCAATTCTTCAATTTTTTTTTCAAAAGTTTGGATATTCGCGTTATCTTTAAACTTTTCTTTTAATTCGCCGAGCCGGAACTCCGCCAAGTCGATTTTTTCCTGAGCGAGCAAGACGCTGATATAATTTACGATGACGTCGGGATTATCGGGATTTTTTTTCCAAAGGGACTCGTAAACGGCTTCCGCCGCCGCAAATCTGCCGTCCATCGCCGTTATGTACGCGAGCGAAAGACGAATGTTTAGGTTTTCAGGGTCGCGCTTCAAAAGCGCAAGATAGATTTTCCGCGCGTCGCTCCACTTTTTTGCCATCGCATAGGTGCGCCCGAGTTTATAATACGCGCTCCAATACAATTTTTTGTTTTTCATCGCGCGCTTATAGTAATCTTCCGCCTTTTCGTATTTTGCAAGCGAAAAATACTCGTCGGCAATCGAAAGATATTCCGCCGCAAGATTGTTTTGGACAATCGTCTCCTCGCCGGGAACGGGAAGGTGCGCCTGCGTCCTGCACGAACAAAACGCAAGGACTGCAAGCAAAACGGGAGCAAAACGCTTCATAGAACTAGCCGAGCACGGTTTTTTCAATTTCAAAAAGCTGCGAGCGGTACAAACCGGAAATATTGCCTCCGTAGTCGGCGATAAGCTGCATGATATTGCGCGGTTTTGCGTGGTCGTCGGCGCCGTTTAAGCGGTCGCCCGCATCTCCTAAGCCCGGAAGAATATACGCGGACGCGTTCATCACGGGATCGAGCCAGAGCGTATAGCACGTGCAGTTGGAAAGCGCCCGCATTACGCGGAGGCTCCCTTTGAGCGCGGAAATGACGTTGAAAAATTTTATCGACTTGGGACGCACTCCCTGTTCCTGCAAATACTTTACGACGGTTACAAGCGAGCCTCCGGTCGCGTTCATCGGGTCGGCAAAAATCAAGTCTTTGCCGTCGAGCTGCTCAAGGTCGAAAAACGAATTTTTCAGGTTCAAAATGTATTCCATGTCGTTTTCTTTTTTTTCATCGTTGCGACTGATTTTGAAAAGCGCGAACGGCGTAATGTAGCCGTGCGACGAATATTCTTCGATTTCCTTTGACATAATCATGCTCGGCAAAAGCGCGCCGCGCAGCATGACGCACATAACGGAATTTTCGATTTTATAGTCGATGTCGGGGATTTTGTGCACGGCGTAATTTTGAACGGGAGAAGTAACGGGCGTTTTAACGACAATATGATTTTTTTTGTCGGAATGCTCGTCGGTAAACGCCATGCGGAACAGCATTTCATACGCGCGCTGACTGTAATAAATGAATTCCTCGTGCGGCGTTTTAATATCGCGAAGTTTTGCAATCACGCGGCTTGCCTCTGCGTGCGCGCCCTCCTCCGTTACAAAACTGAAAACCCTGATTTGCGGGTGCGACGCGCAGATTTCCTGCATCGCGTGTCCCATTTTATCAAAGTTTTCTATTATCTTACGCTTGTCGACCGGTTCAAACGACGTAAGCGTTTCCTTGTACATCGCGTCAAGACGCGCAAGATCGTGCAAGTCCTGCCGGGACAAATAGCCGTCCAAGTCGTCCGCTTTCAAAATAATTTTTTCATCTTTTGTGTTCAACGTTCAATACCTCGATTTATAAAACTAGAATTTCATATAGACTTTTTTTATCGATTTTAATGCTCGTAACTTTCAAATGCGTCGGCGTTTCCAAAATAACGTTGGAATCGGTAAGCCCGAACGCAAGCGACAGCGCCCCTTTTGCAAGCGGAATGAACTTTCGATCCAAAAACTCGAATTCCAAATCCATCACATATTGCGAAGCGTTTTTCGGATCGTTTTCCATTCTGCCGCGCACGTACGCAAGTTTGAAATTCAAGTTTGCGCCGGTTAAGAGCGTCAAAAACGACTGCGGACTAAGCGCCGCAAAGAGAATGTCATTATCGCCGCCGGAAAGCCAGAGGCGCGTTTCCGCATCAAGCGCAGTTTTTTCCGTTTTGTCAGTGTTTTTTAAGTTATAGCAGGCAAAAGCAAGCGAATCGAAGGTATCGAGCATGTCGTCAACGCCGCGCCCGATACAGGCGATTTTCTCCGAGGGAAAGGCGGCGTCAATCGCGCCGTTGTTAAAGACGGCGTACATGGAGTCGGCTCCTCCCGCGCAGTCTTTTTGCGGAAAAGACACCCTCCGCGCGCTCCAGCCGTTTTTGGCGGAAAAAACGTAGGGTAAAAAGGCTTTGGGCACATTGCAGGAAGCGGCAATTTGGAATTCCGTCTTTTTTGCAGTACGGTTTATTCCCGCGTACACCGTGTCCACGCGCGCGGCAATTTGTTCGGCGTCTTTTTGAGAAACGCCTTTTACGCCGGAAAAAATCATCCGCACAATTAAATCGCGGTCGGCATCCGCCGGCGCTTTGAGATAGAACGCGCTTTTCCCATCGAGAAGCGAGAGCGCGTCAACGTCCCTGCGGGCGGAAGGCGGCGTCTTGCACCCGAAAAACACCGCTGCCGCCGCGCATAAGGGCAAAAGATGCAAACCAATCTTATATTTTTTCAACGGCAATGCTCCATTTTTTATCGTCGGCATCAACGGCGGCGGCGTTTTGCAAGTTTCCGCTCCATTCGATAGAGGAAGCAAGCGTTTCGCCCGCGATAAAATCTTTGAATTCCTCAAACGCGCTTTTTAATTCGGCGTCGCCTGAAACGCGCAAGTTTATCCGGTCGGTAATTTCAAATCCGCTCGTCTTCCGCAGATTTTGGATTCCGCGCACCAAATCGCGCGCATAACCTTCTTTTTTGAGTGAATCGGTGATTTTCGTGTCGAGCCCGACTGTCAAAGTCCCGTCGTTCAAGACCTTCAAATCTTCTTTTTCCGTACGCTCGACGATAACGTTTTCCGCATCAAGATGCACGTTTTGACCGTCAACGTCGATTGCAACTTTTTTCCCGTCAAGAATTTCTGCAATCTGCGCTTCGGCAAGTTTTGCGATATGGGACGCGGCAAGTTTCATCTTTGCGCCCAGTTGTTTTCCGAGCACGCGGAAGTTCGCTTTCGCGCTGTACTCAACCAATTCCGCCTCTTTTTCGTGGAATAAAACTTTTTTGACGTTCAATTCCTCGCGGATTGTCTCAATCATGCTTTCAAGCACGGACTTTTCAGCGGCGTCGCGCGTTACGAGCGCAATGCTTGCAAGCGGCTGGCGGTTTTTCAAATTGAATTGATTGCGGAGACTCCGCCCCATCGATACGGCTTTTTGTACTGCAGCCATTTTGAATTCCAACTTTTCATCGCGGAAACGCTCGTCGTATACCGGATAATTCATCAAGTGGACTGACTCTTTATCCTCGTCGGTTTTAAGATTTTGCCAAATCGCTTCGGAAAGGAAGGGAATGAGCGGAGCCGTAACGAGCATGAGCGTCTTCAAAGCGGAATACAGCGCGCCGTAGGCTTCAAGTTTATCCGCGTCGTTGCCGCTTTTCCAAAAGCGGCGGCGGTTCCTTCGAATGTACCAGTTGTTTATCCGGTCGATAAAGCGGAGCATGGGGTCAATCGCCGCGCTCAAGTCGTAGTCATCGAGCGCTTCGGTAACGTCTTTTACCATTTTTTGCGAAACGGACAAAATCCAGCGGTCAAGCGGATTGTCCGGCAGTTTGTTGTCGAATTCATGCCCCGTGCACGTTACGCCGTCGATGTTCGCGTACTGCACAAAAAAACTGTAACTGTTCCACAAGGGCAAAATGATACTCTTGATGACTTCGCGCACGCCTTCGTCGCTGTAGCGGATTTCGTCCGCGCGCACAACCGCCGAATGCATAAGAAAAAGTCTGATTGCGTCCGCGCTGAACTTGTTTATCGCTTCGACGGGATCGGTGTAGTTGCGGAGGCTCTTCGACATTTTGCGCCCGTCTTCGGCAAGCACAATGCCGTTTACGATACAGTTGTTGAACGCAGGCGCGTCGAACAAGGCGGACGCCAAAACGGTGAGCGTGTAAAACCAGCCGCGCGTCTGATCAAGTCCTTCGGAAATAAAATCCGCCGGAAAGTGATTTTCAAAATATTCTTTATTTTCAAACGGATAATGCTGCTGGGCGTAGGGCATGGAGCCTGATTCAAACCAGCAATCGAATACTTCAGGAATTCTCCGCATTGCGCCGCCGCATTTTTCGCAGGGAAACGTAATTTCATCGACAAACTGCTTATGCAAGTCGTCGGGATAAACGCCCGAATATTTTTTTAATTCTTCGCGGGAACCGACGCAGACGGCATGACCGCAGTCAGTGCATTTCCAAATCGGAATGGGGTTTCCCCAAAAGCGGTTGCGGCTTATCGCCCAGTCGCGCGCGCCGGCAAGCCATTTTCCGAAGCGGCCGTTTTTTATGTGCTCGGGCTGCCATTTTATGCGGCTGTTCGCGCGCAAAAGATTTTCGTGCTCGGCCGAAACGCGGACGAACCACGAACCGATACCGCGGTAGATGAGAGGAGAGCCGCACCGCCAGCAATGCGGATATTGGTGAACGATAACGTCGCGTTTTACGAGTTTTCCTTCTTTTTTTAAGCGATCGATGAGGTCTTTGTCGCAGTCCTTGACGAATCTCCCTTCAAAATCGGGCACATCTTTTGTAAATCGGCACTCCGCGTCAATCGGTATGACGGCAGGGATTCCCGTATCCTTAAAGACGTTCCAGTCGTCTTCACCGAAGCCCGGAGCCGTGTGTACGATACCCGTGCCGTCTTCTGTGGAAACAAAGTCCGCCGTAAACACGCGGAACGCGCCGTCGGAGCCGTCTTCTTTTACGGAAAGCGATGAAAAATACGGAAAAAGCGGCTCGTACTTCGCTCCGGCAAAATCCGCGCCCTTTCGTTTATAGATGATTTCGTAGTCGTTTTCGTCTTTGTAATACGCGTGCAGGCGGCTTTCGGCAAGGATATAAAAATCGCCCGTCGGCTTATCAAGGATTTTTACATAGTCGATTTCAGGCCCCATGCACAGCCCCAAGTTTGACGGAAGCGTCCACGGGGTTGTCGTCCACGCAAGAAAAAACGTTTTGCCGTTCGTCATGTCTTTGTCGGCAAAGTTTTCAGATTCCCGAACGACTTTGAAGCGCACCGTAATTGCCGGATCCTGCTTTTCCTTGTAGCCCTGCGCAAGTTCATGCGTGGAAAGGACGGTGGAACAACGCGGGCAGTAGGGCAAAATGTACTTGCCCTCGTAAATCATTCCCTTATCCCACAAGGCTTTAGCAACCCACCAAATCGACTCCATAAAGTCCGGATCCATCGTTTTATAGTCGTTGTCGAAGTCGACCCAGCGTCCCATGCGGGTGATGATTTTCCGCCATTCGTTCGTGTATTTGAGGACTGAAGCGCGGCATTTGTCGTTGAACGCTGCGATGCCGTAGGCTTCAATTTCGTGCTTTGAGTTGATGCCGAGTTCTTTTTCAATCAGATTTTCGACCGGTAAGCCGTGACAATCCCAGCCGAACCGCCTCTCGACTTTTTTGCCTTTCATGGTTTGATAGCGCGGAATGATGTCTTTTATCGTCGAAGGAATAAAATGCCCGAAGTGCGGAAGTCCCGTTGCAAACGGCGGGCCGTCGTAAAATACGAACTCTTGTGCGTCCGCCCGCTCGGCTATGGACTTTTTAAAAGTGCCGTTTTGCTCCCAAAATGCTAAAATCTCTTCTTCCTGCTTCGGAAAATCGGTTTTCGGCTCAACGCTCTTGTACATAAAATCCCCATGAGTTTTAAATATGGGCGGAGTATAACACAGCGGTGTAATTTAATCTATAAAACGGCGGACTGTACTGGAGGGCGACGGGAACGGCAGATGCAAAGGAGGGACTGGACATACGAGTATCTCGACGGGAAATATGCCGTTTGACTGGCGAAACGAGGAGCCTCCTGCGCACGTTTTCGTTGGACGGAGAATGGGATCAATTTATAGAGATGCAATGAGGCGCCGACGGCATAAGTTTTTGTTAAACGGTGGAGAAATAGGTTTGAAAGACTTAAACGGAGTTCAAGTGCCGCGCAAGTGCGAAAATGCTATTCTGAGGAAGGCGCAGTTTTGTCTGCAAGGGAGGCAACTCGAAGACGTGAACGGATTTCTTTATCAAGCGGGAATGGCAGAAAATGAAAAGCAAGAGGGCAAACGAAAGTTCCTAAACAGGGTTAATAAAAAAACACAGGACTCAAACGCGTAAGGAGAATGCGCTTTACGAGTCCTGTGGAAAAAGCCGGGACTTTTTATAGTTTATGATTTGCATGACGGCAGAGATTTCCACCGAAATTTAAGGAGAACAAATTTAGTTAGCGGTCTCTCCAAGTTGTACGCACGCCGCTTTGCATTCGTCATCGGGATCAAGGTGCCCCATAAGACCGTCGCCGTTGATAACCGTGCCGCCGCCTGCTTTTACGCGAGCCGCCCAGTCGCGGAGCCACTGACCGTCGCCCCAGTCGTATGAACCGAAAAGCGCAACTTTCTTTCCCGCAAGTTTCTTTTCAATAGAAGTAAAAAATACTTCCATCGTGTCTTCAAGGACTTCGTCGCCCATTGCAGGCGTACCAAGTATAATAACGTCAGACGCAAGCACTTCATCTTCATTTGCGGAATCCGCTGTCGTAAAAAGAAGTTCCGCTCCGCTTTTCTGTACGCCCTCTGCAACGGCATTCGCCATCGTTTCCGTGTTACCCGTCGTAGTTGAATAGACAACTGCCTTTTTCATCTTAAACCTCCAGTTCCTTTCCAAAATAGTCTATATTTTTCCGCTGCCGACGGAATTGACATTCCGCCTGCAACTAATCGCGTGCAGTAGTCTCTGCACGTTTTATACAATTTCATCGTTTTTAGGGCGTTTGCAGTATCCCCGTAAACTTTCCAATAACCGCTGTATTTTGCGAACGCTCCCTCATGCCGAATAAATCCGTCGACATCTTCCAGCGGATAACCTAAAAACAGCCCTATTTCATGAGGAAACGGAGCTTTTTGCGTGAGCCGGAATACCAACTCATGTAATACAGCATCAAATCCTTCTTGGACAGGATATTTTTTATCCGCCAGATAGGACTTAATACCGGATTTTTCAAGCACGGAAGCAAGAAGCTTTCTATTGTAAACAAACAGAAGCATCCGCTTGCTTTCTTTTTGTATCGGAATAATAAAAATATTCCTGCACTCAAATATATCTTTCCAATCGGCTAACTTTTCAGTGCCGTTCCCGTAAGCGCCGTTACATACGGAAAATATACTTGCAGGTTTTATCCCGCACAGAACCGGAGCGCAGCACTGAATTAGAGTCTCCTCAAACGTCATACAAAGTCCGTATCGAGCGGAACAAGCCGCGCAAAATAACATTTTCCATAAGTCTATGGAAAAAGAAAAAATGGCGGGATACCAGACTATTTTATAAGGAACCGACACTTCCAAGGGATTTTATATCCCGCCATTTTAACCGACAACTTTTTGAAATTATTGTGTTATCTTGCGATACAGCATGTAAGTTCAGTAAAAGCAAAGACGTTTCCGCCCTGTTTTCGTATCCGAACCGATAGGAAATTCCACGCTGCCGTTTACGGAGTAGAATTTCCATGCGTTAGACTAAGCTAACTCGCATATAGTTAGATTACGCTAACTTATTTAATTTGTCAACATTTTTTTTATAAAACTTATTCGCTGTTAAATCCCCCATATTAAGTACGCTTTTCCAGTCCCTGAGCTTTGTATCGGATTCCGCCTGATAAAAAAACGATATGTTAGAGATTTCTATTTAAGCTGGAGGCGTATGACGATAATCGAAACATGAAAAGATATTGTTTTGCCGTCGCGGCAAGTCTATTTATGGCGATAACTGCCAAAGCGCAAACGCCGCCGGAACTTTACGGAATATGGAGAGGCGACGATCGCTGCATATTCTTCGGCAACGAGGGGAAAATCTCAATCATCCTCAAAGAATATTACGGTTGGTATTACGACAGAGCTGCGGAGCCTGAAACAGAAACGGAGCCAAGACGGCTGAACGCGGCAACAAGCCCGGAAGCTCAGCGCATCACGGCAAATTATACGAAACTTCAAAATGACTTAAACGTCTGGGAAATCGCTTTGACCTATGGGAAAAAAAGCGTTTCAATCATTCCCGTTGCCGTCGTCGATAAAAAACTGTATTTGAATTTTTTACTCCGCCGCGATGTAGTAGAAGACGGCGATAAAGAATCGGCACGGGCATTCGCCGAAACGATTGATAACGGCAAACTGCAAAAATCGAATAATACGAACGTTTATTGGCAGGGCGTCAATTTTGCCGACTCCATCCGTATGCATGAACGGAACAATATTGAGAATCTGACGTCATGGTATGAAACTAAAAACGCGCTTTACAAACTGCGTTTTTGGCAGACGGATATGGAATATGACGGAAACTTAGAGGCTTCATTTACCGACGAAAAAAATATTTTCACCGTAAAAAAACAGATTCAAAGCGCGGGACAAACGTACACGGCTGCCTCCGGACGCGGAAAAATCATACGCAACGTAGAAAAATACGCTGACTTTCCATTCCCGACGGCGGTCTACCGCGATGCGGACGGAAATAAGCGGCTTTATGCGATTGGAAAAGCGTATCTGGAAAAAGTTAGTTCAGCGGATGCAAAAAACGAATTAATGCAAATCGTAAAGGAAGCGAATGCGCGACGAAAGCCCGCGCCGCCGCCCTTATTTGAGAAAAAAGAACTTGACTGGCATTGGGACTTGATAAACGAACTTGAAAAAGACAATGTTATAATTCAGAAAGTGCGCAAGCGCCAAAAAGCTTTTGGTCCCCGCGGAAAAGAAACTGAAAAATAGGTGGAAAAGATGTTTTCGCAAAAAGCAGAGAAAGTTAAAATAAAAAAGCTATGTATACAAGATACATAGCTTTCCATCTCCTAGCAGAATTGAACTGCTGTTGTCGGGATGAAAACCCGATGTCCTAACCACTAGACGAAGGAGACATATCAGCAACGCTGATTTCTGAAATATATATAAATCATGGATTTTAGTCAAGAGGAATTATTATAGAATGCAAACAATAAGTGAAAAAGCGGAAATTGCCGCCGTCAATTCCATTCGATCGTTCATCGTAAACTTTTCGCCGCCGCTTAATTGCCGTCTGCAATTATGACCTTTCCCAAGCCGCACTACACACATACTTCAGCGGCATTCCGGCATTCCCCATTAAGAATTAAACTTCCCCTTCAAGCGCGGCAAGAATCTTTTGGAAATTGCCGTCTTTTGACGAAGTAAAATTGTCGCATAGCACCGCAGTGCAGTCGGAAATGGCGCGGTAGACTGCGGTACGCGCCGTATAAAAGTCGTGGAATGCGGCTCGGCACTCGTCTTCCGTAACGGGATTTTTTGCGGCGATGTAGGCGGGAAGATTTTCCCACTGGGCGGAATAATTTTTAAACGCTTTTGCAAGAATTCTATCGGCGGCAAGTTTTTCAGGAACGCAAAGATACACGAAGTCTCCGAGCGGGCGTAAAAAGACGAGTGCGGGCGTGTTGTCGCAAATACCGCCTCCGGCCGCGATGACTGCGCTTTTGCCGTCGAGCAGTTCGGCCGTCTTTTTGCAAGCGTTTTCTTCGGCAAGCATAAAAGCCGCAGCGCTTTTTTCCGTATATAAACGGCGCGGAGAAAGTCCCGTCATTTTTTCGATGACAAAATCGATGTCGATAAACGGAAGATTAAAATGCCGTGCGAGCAGTTTGCCTTGAGTCGTCTTACCGGAATGCTTTATCCCGAGCAGAATGAGAGATTTGTTGGTGCGCATGGGGGCGGAGTATAGCAAAACGCGCGCATTTTGCAATTGCAAAGCGGCGCCTCATTCTGTATTCTAAGCTTAATATGAATGTCTACATCGTTTTAAGCATTTGTTTTTTGCCTTTTTTAGCTGGTTTCTTTCTATATAAATGGCTTTTCCAGTCGGCATTTTCGACCGGACTTATTGCATCCCTCTTGGGACTTGCGCCGGTTTTGCCCATCGCGTTCATTCAATTTTCACTTTTCGACTCTTTAAATGCAGCCGAACGTGCCGGAGCGGGCGTTTTTATCCGAATGATGATTTACAACGGACTTATCGAAGAGTTTATAAAGGCGCTTCTTTTGTTTGCGCTGCCTGTAAAAAAAATCCGGTTTCAGGCGTTTTTCGGCGCGGCGCTGCTTTCAGGACTGTGCCTCGGCTGTCTTGAGTCGATGATTTACGTTTTGGAATATATGCAAAAAACGCACACCTCCGCTTCAAACCTCGTCTACAGCATTTTACTCGCGCGGATTTTTTCTGCGGACGCCGTGCATATGCTGTGCGCAGGCTTAGGCGGACTTTTCGTTTACAGCTTCAAGACGAACCGTACTTCTTTTATGCCGATTGTATTTGCCGTCCTCGTGCACGGACTTTACGACTTTTTTATCTATCTTGGAAAACCGCTTCACTATTTTGCCGCTGCCGCAATCCTCTTTGCCGCCGTCGAATGCCGAGTGCGCTACGAAAAGCTAAAACCGCAGGGAGAAGAGTGTCGTTCATCGGTTTTGCCGTAACGCGGAAAGAACGGACGGGCGCAGCTATGGGCGCTGTCTGCCGCCGCTTGTTTCCAGTCGATAATATGAGAAGCCTGTCCTGATTAAAACGTATTTCTGCAAGCGCGCTGCAAACAAGTTTTGACGGGCAGCGCGCCGCTACGGCAGTCGAGCTTCGTCCTAACCGTCTGCACATGCCGATACGCGGCTGCAGCCGGCAATGGAAAATCCAAGCCGCTATATTGACTAATGTTTTTATATATCTTATATTCTTTTCCATCGGTGCTCCGCATCGTCTAAAAATTACGAAATGCGCGCGGTTTTAATCCCTCCGAACGTATAAAAGAATAACAGCGGGATTTACATGCGGAAATAGCTCAGTGGTAGAGCGCCACCTTGCCAAGGTGGATGTCGCGGGTCCGACTCCCGTTTTCCGCTTTTCATAG
>JBQNBN010000084.1:0-12589 GCA_052169915.1 Treponema sp. | reverse complement strand
CTCAAAATAAAAAGAAAATTAGAAAACAACGGCATGGAGGATGTATGCTGCTTGAGGTAAAGGATTTGTGCGTTTCTTACGGCGTGATTAAGGCGCTGCGTGGCGTTTCGTTTTGCGTGGAGCAGGGGGAAATTATCACGCTCATCGGGTCAAACGGGGCGGGAAAGACGACGACGCTGCATTCGGTATCGAATATAATTAAAAAGCAGTCGGGGACGATTGCGTTTGACGGAGAGGATATTACGAATGCTCAGGCGGATAAAATCGTCGCCAAGCATTTGATTCAAGTGCCGGAAGGGCGGCGGATTTTTGCCAATCTTTCCGTGCATGAAAATCTTGAACTCGGCGCGTACCTTCGGAGCGATAAGAAAAAAATCCGCAGCGACTTGGAGCGCGTTTTTGAGTTGTTTCCGCGTCTAAAAGAGCGCGTCCGGCAGAATGCGGGGACTTTGAGCGGCGGCGAGCAGCAGATGCTTGCGATGGGGCGCGCGCTGATGGCAAATCCACGTCTTTTGCTTTTGGACGAGCCTTCGATGGGACTTGCTCCGATTTTAGTCGATGAAATCTTTTCTATTATAAAGCGCATAAACGAGGACGGGACGACGGTGCTTTTAGTCGAGCAAAACGCGTTCAAGGCGCTTTCGATTGCGGACAGAGCCTACGTGCTTGAAACGGGCGCGGTAACCAAAAGCGGCAAGGCGGAAGACTTGCTGTTTGACGATGCGGTCAAGTCCGCGTATCTGGGCGGATAAACGGCAGCGGGAAATTGCCGTTTCGTTTTTGGCGGCGGGTGTGATATAATCGGCGCGGCGGCGATACGGGGCGGAGAGGCTGCTGCAGTCGGTCTGCGCTCTAAAAAAGCCGCGCTGCCGGTTTGAGTCCCATTTCAATTCGACTTGAGCGGATGCGGCACTACGAAAAGCGTGGTATAGGAGGTTTTTATGCTTATTAAAAATACGATGACAAAAGATGTGGTAACGGTTGAGCCTGACTTGAGTATTACCGAAGCGAAAAACGTTATGCTCAAAAACAAGATAAGCAAATTGCCGGTCGTGGATAAATCCGGTTCGCTTGTCGGCATGATAACGAAAAACGACTTGCTCAAAGCAGGTCCTTCCGGCGCGACGACGCTTGATATGTATGAAATCGGTTATTTGCTGTCGAAGTTGACGGTCGATAAAGTGATGGTAAAAAAAGTTGTTACGGTTGACGAAGACGAAGTTGTTGAAGAAGCGGCGCGCATTATGGTCGATAACAAAATCGGCTGTCTTCCGGCAATGAAAAACGGACTTGTTACGGGCATTATCACGGAAAGCGACTTGTTTCACCTCTTCACGGATATGTTCGGCGCGCGGCAAAAGGGCGTCCGGTTCGTCCTCCTGCTTGACGATAAGCCCGGGCAGCTCATCAATCTCATTCCGAAAATCGCCGCCGAAAACGGAAACCTCGTTTCGATGGTAACGCGCGCAACCTCCGAACAGGGCAAACGGCGCATAACGATAAAGGTCGTCGATATTTCGGCGGACAAGGTGCAAAAAATCTTGGAAGACTTGAACTTGTGCGTAGAAGATATCCGCGTAATATAAGCGGCGGCGCAAAATCTCTGCAAGCGGAGACTAAAACGCCGATTGGAGACGGCGGCTTTCTAAAAATACGGACAGCCGCCTGAGTTTATTTATGAATACGGAGGCGAGAGCTTTGACATTTTCTTATTTTTCGCTCCATAAAGATTTTTATCGGCTCTTCCGATAGTAAAAATGGAGTATTATCGATGGATACCACGGTTACACTTGAATCACTAAAGCCGGAATTAAAATTTAAAAGCGATTTAATGTTGGATGAGCGTTTTATACTGCTCCCCGCTACGACAGCCGTTACCGAAGAACTTATCAAAGTTCTTACGGAATGGGATTTTAAAGAATTTATCAGCGATGAACAGATAGGAGCGGATGAAAGTCCTCTGTCTGCGCCTTCGCCTGCAAAAGCGTTAAAAACGAAAATCGATGTTTCCTCCGAGCAAAAGGTCAAAGACGCCGCCAAAGAAGTTATCGCAAGTACGTCGACGCTTAAATTCGCCAATACCGAACGCTCCCGTATGGACTCCGTGCAAAAAGTTTACAATGAATACATAAAGTACATCGATTCGATTTATACGCATTATTCGACGCATAAAAAAATCGACTTGAACGATTTGTCCGCGAACGTAAAAAATCTTTGCATTTTCATAAAAGACAATAAGCGCTACGTGCTGCGCATTACGCCGTCCATTCAGGCGCGGAATAAAAATTTTTTGGTTATGCATTCAATGCGCTCGACAGTCGTCGCAATTACAATCGGAATGCAGCTGCATCTCTCTCTTTCAAAACTCATTGAGCTCGGCATAACGTGCATTCTGCATGAAATCGGCATGCTGCGATTGCCGCCTCAGCTGTACATGACCGACAAGTCTTTATCTCCGTCGGAACGCGCGCAAATCATGACGCACACGGTTTTGGGATTCAACATATTGAAGGAATTGAACTTCCCTCTGTCCATTCAGCTCGGCGTGTTGGAGCACCATGAAAAAGAAAACGGACAGGGATATCCGCGGCAGCTTTTGGGCAACAAAATATCCACGTATGCGAAAATCATAGTGGTCGCCTGTTCGTTTGAAGCGATTTCCGCTCCGCGCGAATACAAAACCGAACGCACCACTTTTGATGCGATGGTTGAAATGCTTAAAAATCAAAATAATCAATACGACGCGACGGTGATTAAAGCGCTTCTTTACAGTTTGTCGCTGTTTCCCATCGGCGCGTACGTGTATCTCAATAACGGGAAAATCGGCGTTGTAACCGATGTTGCGGCAAATAATCCGACAAAACCGATTGTGCAGCTGGTGAACGAATATGAAGCCAACGGTTCGCCTAAGAGCATTCAGACCGATGACGACGCCAATAAAATTGTCCGCGTTTTGTCGCGGCAGGAAGAAGACGATGTTCGGAACGCGATGAAGGCGAAGGCGCCTAAATGCGATGTAAATTATAAAAAGACGCCGCAGGGCGCAGCGGTTCAAGAAAAACCGCGCGCGGAAGTAAAAGTTGAAAGCGTCAAAGCCGCTCAGCCCGACAGCAAAGGTTTTTCCGAAGTCGATGTAAACGATTTCAGTTGATTTGAGGAACTTCAGGGCAGAAAATAGTTGTAATTAAGGAAAGAAAGCGCGCCGCGGTTAGAGACTGCGGCGTTTTTAGTTAAAAAAGAGCCGCGCGTTCTCTATTTCTTTGCGGAAAGCGTCGTCGATGACGGGAGGGCGTTCGTTAAAATACAGGATTTGCTCCAATTCTTCGGCGCTTTGAACGCCCCAGAGCGGCACGACTTCTTCGTATTGGTGCAGAAAACCGAACGCAAGCGGAATGTTGCGGAGCACGCCGCCGCATAAAGGCTGCATCGCAAGAAAACCCATATCGCAGGCGGCGCACAACTCGACGAGTTCAAGCGTTTTCTCCGAGCTTATCATATTGAACGGAAATTGCAGCGTTTCAAACAATCCGCTTTGTACGGCGGCTTTTGCTGTATCAAAATCCTGCGTCGTAACGCCGATGTGATGGATTTTCCCCGCCGCCCTGAGCGTTTCAAAAGCACGGATAACGCCCTCTTTGCCGCCGCGCTCCGGAATAAAATCCTCCGTTCCAAACTGGTATAAATCTATGTAATCGGTCTGGAGCGCGGAAAGACTTTCTTCCGCGTCCTGTAAAACGCCGTCTTCCGTCCGCGCAAGTGTTTTGTCCGCGATGATAACGCTTTTCCGCACGGAAGAAACGGCGGCGCCTAAAACGCTTTCCGCTCCGGAAGCGATTTTTGCGGCGTCGAAAAAGTTAATCCCTGCGTCATACGCTTTTTTAATAAGAGCCGCGCTGCTTTCCGCGTCCGCCGCACTGCCTGCAAGCGACGTTGTGCCGACTGCGACGCGGCTTATCAGAAGGTTCGATTTTCCAAGCCGTACATATTCCATTGCATTCACCTTGCTAAGAATCGAAAAACCCGCGCGTCGTTTTGCTGCGCAGACTTCGACGCCGCGTTATTTTTTTGCCGGAGTTTTATAGTTTTTGATTGCCGCGCGTAATTCGGAGACGAGGTCGGCGCGTTTTACGCGGATTTGCTCCATCGAGTCGCGGAAACGGATCGTAACCGTGTCGTCATCTTTGGTTTGATAGTCAATAGTAACGCAAAACGGAGTGCCCACTTCATCCTGACGGCGGTAGCGTTTGCCGATTGTGCCGCTTTGGTCAAAGTCGGTTACAAAGTCTTCTTTTAATTCATGTTGAATCTCTTTGGCGATTTCCGAAAGTCCGTCCTTTTTCATCATCGGAAGAACGGCGACCGTTATCGGAGCCAAGCGCGGATCCAAGTGGAGCACCGTTCGATAGTCATCCTTGCCGTCCGTTCCGACGTTTTCTTCTTCGTACGCCTCGCACAAAAACATCAAAAAGTTGCGGTTCAAGCCCGCCGACGTTTCGATAACATACGGAACATAGCGTTTGTTGCCGTCGTCTTGGTCGATATAGCCCATGTCCTTGCCGCTGTATTCGGTGTGCTGCGATAAATCAAAGTCCGTCCGGTTGTGAATACCCTCGATTTCCTCGAAGCCGATAGGAAAATTGTATTGAATGTCGTAGGCGTCCTTTGCGTAATGGGCAAGCTTGTCATGATGGTGCCAGCGCAGGTTGCTTTCAGAAATGCCGTATTTGAGGTAGAACGCCCAGCGGTCGCGCCGCCAACGCTCGAACGTTTCGTCGTCCGTGCCGGGTTTGCAAAAATATTCCATTTCCATCTGCTCGAACTCGCAGGTGCGGAAAATAAAGTTTTTGAAGATGATTTCATTGCGGAAGGACTTTCCGACTTGCGCCACGCCGAAGGGAATTTTCATGCGATTCGACTGGACGATGCTTTTAAAGTCGACAAAAATCCCCTGACAGGTTTCAGGGCGCAGATACACGACAGAAGAATCGCTTGCGACAGGCCCGAGGTGCGTCTTAAACATGAGGTTGAACTCGCGGACGGCGGTGTACGCGTGCTTGCCGCAGGTGGGGCAGTTGACGCCGCGCTCATCGATAAAGGCTTTCATTTCTTCGTGGCTCATCGTGTCAACGGGCTTTGCAGGCGTAACGTTATGACTTTCGCAAAAGTCTTCGATGAGCTGGTCGGCGCGGAAGCGCGCTTTGCATTCCGTGCAGTCGATCATGGGGTCGGAAAAATGCGCGACGTGTCCGGACGCTTTCCACGTCCGCCGGTGCATGAAGATGGATGCGTCAAGTCCTACAACGTCGTCGTGAAGTTGCGTCATTTCTTTCCACCATGCCGCTTGAATATTCTTTTTTAAGTCGACTCCGAGCGGACCGTAATCCCATGCGCCCGCCTGTCCGCCGTAAATTTCGCTTGACTGATACACAAAACCGCGCCGTTTGCAAAGGCTTATGATTTTGTCCAATGTGCAGTTGTGAATGTCTTTTCCGCTCGCCATACAATGCTCCCGCGCGTCCGAAAATCCCGCGCCCGCTTTTTTTAAAGTAAACGGAGTCCCACAAAAAGGGACTCCCAACGTCGGCAGAGTAGCACAAAAGGGAGGTTTGGTCTATGAGAGTTGGGCGGCTGCGGGCGGCGGAGGATGAGTGTGAATGATAGAACGGAGTTGCCGCCCGCACGAGATTTTGCTGACGCAAAACTCGCTAGAAATGACGACTGACAGATAACTGCGTTTTAAAGATGGAGAGGAGTTACCGACCTGACTAGTTTTGCCGGAGGCAAAACTAGGGGGAAAATGAGGTTTGGCGAGGCGGATATTGGCAGAGGAGATAAGGAGTGTGAATGGCTTAACATAGTTTGCGCCCGCACGCAATTCGCGGATTGGGAGAACTTTATTTGAAAGATTTAACGTAGTTTCCCATCCGCAACGAGTTTTGCCGTACGGCAAAACTCGCAGGAAAGGGTGTCTTGTGGGGCAGGTTTCTATGCAAAAAGCATGTTCGAACAATGATAGGATGCGCTCACTATTGTCGCCGCCCCAAAACTCAGTTTTCACTATGGGGGAGCATAAACTCTTGCTACCGCCGGAGAATACAATTTTCACGGCAGTGGACAAAATTATGTATTTCCAAAGTTTCCATTTCCCGCTAGTTTGCAGTAAAACTGCAAACTAGCTCAGGCGGCAAGTGCGCAAATCTTAAAATCTCTTTTCTCCGCCGCCCTGCCAATCTCCGTTCTCTACGCTTGTCGACTCATACCTTAAACTTCCTGACCTCTTCCGCCAGCCCTTCGATACTCTCCTTATTCTTCCTTTCCAAATCATTTACCTCTTGCACCGCGCGATTGATTTGTCCGCCGCCTGCCGCCATCTCTTGCAGACTGCATTTATTGAGCGTGAAAGTTATTATTGATTTTGCAGTCTGCTCAAGTTTGCCGTCGGCAAACTTGTTGCGGAGTTCGTCTGCACATCTTCTTTGTATACCGTGTGTTAAATAATCTGTCATCGGACAATACAACGCCCTCTCCGCCCCATAGAAACGCCGCCGGAAAACACATCTTCCCGACGGCGAAATTACCTATTACAAATTACCAATTACTGCCTAAACCCTAAACTTCCCCACCTCTTCCGCCAATCCCTCAATGCTGTCTTTATTCTTCCTTGCCAAATCATTCACTTCATGCACTGCACGGTTAATCTGCTGCACGCCAGCCGCCATTTCATTCATGCTTTCTTTGATGACCGACGTCAATTCGTCGAGTTTTCGCATTTCTTCGGCGACGCCCTTACCGCCGACAAGCATTTCTTCCGAGCCGTTTTTGACTTCCATCGTAACGGCGCTGATGTTTTTAATCGCCGCTAACACTTCGCGGCTGCCGTTTTCCTGCTCCTTCATCGCCGCCGTCAACTCGGCGCTCATTCCGCGGACGTTTTCGGAGAGGCTGAAGATGGCGTTGAACTTTTCTTCGACAATTTTTGACGAGTCGGACAAGCCTTTGATATCGTCGCTCAATTTCTTCAACGTGTCGGTGATGGATTTCCCTTGCATTGCCGATTCTTCCGCCAACTTTCGTATCTCGTCCGCGACGACGGCAAATCCTTTTCCCGCTTCGCCTGCGTGCGCGGCTTCTATGGCGGCGTTCATCGCAAGGAGGTTCGTTTGTGACGCGATATTTTGAATAACGCTTGAAGCTTCTATCAAACCGCCGCTTTCATCGGCAATTTTTTGCGTAACGGTATTCGACGTTAAGAGCGTAGACTTGCCTTCCGACGTGGCGGCGGCGAGGTTCTTTACCATATTATCGCTCTTTTCCAAAGATTGCGTGATGGACGCGATATTTGCAACCATCTCTTCCACCGCCGCCGAAGATTGCACCACGCTCGCGGATTGCATTTCAATGCTGCCGTTCAAATTATCAATCGTGCGGATAATCTCTTCAATCGTCCCCGCGGTCTCAGTAACGCTTTCGGATTGCGTCATCGCCTGCTGCTTGACGCCGTCGATATTCGCTTGGATTTCGTTAATTGCGCTTGCGGTTTCGCTCATGTCGGAAGAAAGTTCTTCGCCCAGTCCTTCCATCGTCTTGCTGTTCGTACCGACTGCGCGTATGGAGTCGCCGATTTTTGTAATTGTTTGGTTAAAATATTTTGACAAGTCGGTAATTTCATCGTTGCCGGCCACCGGAAGACGCACCGTCAAGTCGCCTTCCCCTTGAGCGATATCTTTAAGCGCGGAAACGGCGTTTTTTATAGGTTTTACAATTTCCTTCGCGACAAAAAAGACGATAAGAAATGCCGCGGCAAGGATTACAAAGCCGATGATGAACATGGAACTGCGCAGCGCGTTTACAGTCCCCATAAACTCGCCGACCGGCGCATTGATGATAACTGTCCAGCCCGTCGTTTTGAGCCGTGCGTATGATGCGATATTCGGAAGTCCTGCCGAGTTATTGTAATAATCCACTGCGCGCGTGTCTGCGCCGAGCGCTTTTTTGACAAATGCCGCTTGAGATGCAAATGCGGGGTTGTTTTTTGCATTCGCCATAATATTGTCTTGATTTTCTACGATTTCGTGTTTTTTGTGTGCAATAGTGTTCGTGGAAAGTCCCAAAATGTAGCAATAACCCGTTTTGCCGACAACTATGTCTTTAATTTGTTCGGAAAACCATAAGCCGTCGAGGAGTGCGACCAGCGAGGCGACGTGATTGTTGTTGTCGTCTGCAATGGGCGTGACGACAGCGATAACCAATTTGTGTAGTACCGGAGACATGAACGGCTCGGAAACATAGTCCTGCCCGCCGTTGGAATTTTTGTACCACGCCAGATTGCGAATATCCTTTGTGCTCCCGTCGGTCAGATACAGAATTCCGTTTCTGTCTGCAATGTTGAGCTGCAAAATATGATTGTTGAAAGCCGCCTCTCTGTCCAGCATTGCGCTTTTTGTCGTGTAAGATGTTTCAGGATTTCTGAACGCGGGCATCCGCGCAATTCCGTCAAGAAACTGCGCGAACGCTTCAATGCGCCCGTCGATTATCTCGGCAGTGTTCGCCGCTTTGTCGGTCAGCTGCGCTTCGACCTTTTCCGTAACGGCTTTGCGGGCAATGCGGACTGCAAATAATCCTTCGACAAGCGATGCGATTGCGATGAGCGCGCCGAAAATCAAAATCAACTTATTTTTTAAAGAAAATCTCTTTGTCATATAAACTCCTTCTATTCGTTGTATGCGCACGTGCGTTTGGTATTGGTATGAGCTGAAACGGATTGAACCCCATTACCTCGGAGTTTGCTTTTAGCAAACTCGGGCAGGCGGTAACACCGTTGCATTATAAGTTTCATTTTCACCGCCTGCAGGAGGAGAAAGTCCCGAATGCCGTATGCAGGAACGGTTTGTATTATGCCGACAGGAACAGCGAATGAATCGTGAATTACGTTGTATTGTATAGAAGAAAATGAATGTGAATGTCAGCGATGATAGATAACCGAATATATATCCGGCCGAGTTCGGGGGGGGGGGGGGTAAATTACCGATTTCGTTCATTGGTGTCAATCTCTCCTTCAGATACTTTTTAAGTATCCGGATAATTTTATAGCGGCGGTAAACATAATGCAAGCAATTTTTTTAACTTTTCATTGCGGAACGGCTGCGGGCGACGGAGAACGGCGGTCGGCGGAAAAAGGTATTCGACAGATGGAGAAGAGTTACCGATCTAACCAGTTTTGCCGGAGACAAAACTGGGGGAAAATGGTGTTATGAGAGGATGGTCTTGCTCTGCGTGCGGAGTTGTTCGGGAGCAGATTTAGCTGAGCTGCGCTTGCGTTATTCCGCATTCCCAATTCCCTCATTAAATATTCATTTTCAATATTGCGTTGGCTTTGGTTTCGCCAGTTTTGAGGTGGTGTTCAAAGCGAACGCCGGCGGTGATTTTGAGGGTTTTGGAAAAGTTTCCGAGCAGGGGAGAAAATTCGAATTCGACATTGGAATAGATAAAGTCGTCGACGTCGGAGGATTTTACGAGAAGGGCGAAGTAGTTGATGTTCCGCGCGTCGGGGGCGTTTGCTGCCAGTTCGTTGTATTTGAGGCGCACGTCGTAGCCGAGTTTTATGCCGCCGCGGCGAAGGTAGAGGTTTGCGCGAGGAATTCCGCGCTGTATTTCGTAGCCTGCAAGCACAATCTCCGCAAAGGAGTTTGAAACGGTGCCGTCTTTGAGTTTCCATTCGGTTGAAACGGTCAGGGGCAGGCACAAAATCCAGTTTTCAATTCCGTGAACAGGAATGAGATAGGGGAGTTTTAGTCCCGCAGCCCAATTAAATAGAATTTGCGTGGGGTCTGACGAATAGCCTTTTGAGCGCGCGCTGAACAATTTTCGGAAATCGTAATCGTAGACGAACGCGCCTTGCAGCGAAAACCCGAGCATTTCGTAGGCGCTGAAACCGTGCCGACGGTAATTGCTGTATTCAAGTCCCGCCGTAAAGTCCAAAAAGTGAAAGGCGTTTGCAAGCGGCGTCCAGTCGTTCCTCACGATTTTTTCATGTTTTTCCGTGTCATTGTATTCCGTTCGGCAATTCCACAAAAAGTCCGCCGTAAAAACCGTTTTGTGAAAATTCATGCCGAGCGGAATATTCCAACTGGCGCCGAGCAGGGCTTGGATTCGATAGCCGCCTTCTTTGGTGAACGCCCAGTTGCCTCCCGTGATGATGTCGACGGGGAAGTGCGACGAAATATAGTAGGCGGAAAGATTAAAGTCGTTGCTGACGAGGCGGTAATTGTCTTTGGGATCCAAAAATCCCGCGCCGAATGAAATGACGCCCTTGTTTTGCTCAAGCGGGTCGGTGTTCGTAACGTAGGTGAATCCCAAACTCGGCGCAAGGATGTAGCCGGATTTTTCCAGCGTGAGCGATGAAATCGAGGAAAAGGGGAGCCATGAACCCTTGAACATGTAGGGAAAAGGATTGTAGCGGTAGAGCCGGTATTCGTTGAGGAATTTTGCTTTTTGTTCGTCGCCGTAGAGGTTTAAAAAAAGACGCTTTTCGATTTTGGGGTCTTCTTCCTCTTCGATTTGAATGTCTTGAATCGACTCGTCCGCGCTTTCTTGCGGCGGCGGTTCTGCGATAAAGTCCGTTTTCGTGAATTCGGAAATGTCGAAGGGCTTTTGCTTGAGTTCATACGAATCGTATTTGCGGCTGACGAAATACAGCGTGCCGTCAAATACGGCAGCGTTGTTGCAGCCTCCGGAATAAACGCTGTGCTGTAAATACAGTTCGGCGGGGCGTGTGTCTTTGTCCAGCAAGACGAAGCCTGCGGCGGCGGGTTTTCCGTTTTCTTCCGGTTCGTAGGTGAACATTACTGCGTCCTGCGCTCCGCCGTTGACGTTTAAGACGGCTTTCTTAAAGTCGTATGCCCGCACCGGAAGCGTTTTTCGGAGCGGCGCGCCTGCCGCGGGACTTGCGTTTGCTTTCGGAGACGGCGTTTTCCTTGCTCCGTTTGCCGCCGCCGTCTGCTGCCCTCCGCGTTTTCCGATGTCGAACGATTCAAGACTGCATGCGCGCCCGCAGTAGACGGGACACAGTATTTTGTCGGGCGCAACGGAAACTGCCGCTGCGGGAACTGCGCCGCGTTCAAACGTGTGCGAAAAAACGCATTCCGTTCCCGCCGCCGCAAACAGCGGATACGCCGACAGCGTTGCAAGTCCCTTTGCGTCGGTTATGCCGGTGAGAGCGAGCGTTCCGTCTGCGCGCGTTGCAAAAGAAACGCTCCGCATTGAAAGCGCGGTTCCTTCAAACAGACGCCGCTTTACATTGAAGACTTTTGCTTTGCGCACGCTCAAGTTTTTTTGCGTCCGGCCGGCGGTAAACGAAATTGCAGCGTACGCTCCGTTCGGCGATATTTCCAGTCCGCTTACGCCCGTCGCCGTAAAAAGGAATTGCGGCTTTTTCCCGTCCTTCGTTACCGAAACCTGATTGCGCGCTTCGTCGTAAAAAAAGACGCCGTTTTTCGCTGCCCGAACCGCCGTGTACAGGCCGCGCTCGTTTCCGGCAATCACCGGTTCGCCCTCTTCTATAGAAGGAAATACCGGAATCGACTGCACAAAATCTGCCCACACAATCTCAATCGGCGCGCCGTACACGCGCTTAAAAATTCCCGCCGTTACTTGGAAAAAATGGACTTTACCGCTTTCTTGAAAGAACTGCGCAAACTTTTCCATTCCGTACTTCTGCTGCAAAAACGCCGCGAACGCCGTGCCCGCCTCGTCTGCAAAAGATTCAGGATGCGTGTCGCGGGAGCCGAGCGCGTCGAGCCACGAAGGAAATTTTCCTTCCGCCTTTGCCTGACTCAAAAGTCGAATGGACAAGCGGCCGCTTTGAATTCCCGCCGCGTTTGAAAGCGTGTTGACGGTTCCTTCCATAAAAGCATACGGAATGTTGAGCATCGTTACCGGCTGAATAAAATCGTTTGAGGTGCGTTGAGAGACCGTCTGCCAAAACGGATCGCGTATTGAAGACGCCGCCGCTCGTAAGACTTCGCGGTAAAACTCCGAGGTCAGCGCGTCTTCGTCGTCGTAACTGCCGGCTGAAGGGAGCGCGTCGTAAATAACAATGCGGTTGTAAGGACTTGGCGTGTATTCGGCAAAAAGCGTCTCCGAGTCCGGCGAGATGACGACCGGCATACGGAAATATTCTTTTAATCCCAACTCGTTCGCCGCCTTTTCAAATAAGCCGTCGGCGCTTTTGGCAAGTTTATACGCCGTTCCGCTGCATTTTTTCGGAAAAATTATATCGAAATACGCAGTTTTTAAGACATACACCCGGCGCGCCGTACTGAATATGTTTGCCCATGCCGCCGCGCACAGCAAAAATGCAGCCGCCGTAAAAAATCCCTTTTTGCGGTTCACGGGCGCACTATACCATATAACGGCGCGAAAACTCTATCGGGAATGCAGCCGGCTATGAAGAGTTCTCGGAGAATTTCATTCACATCAATCGACAGGAACAAAAAAAGCAAAAAAAGATAAAAAAAAGAGTTAAAAAAGGGGAGCGACTCTTGACAAGAAAGGGGGAGGTGTAGTAATATCACAATCACCGCGACGCAAT
>JBQNBN010000083.1:0-12624 GCA_052169915.1 Treponema sp. | reverse complement strand
ACCGCTGCAATTCGTTCACGCTGTCATGGCGCGTCAGATATAACAAATCCGATTGTGAATAGCCGGCTTCGGCAAGTTGTACGGCGTGATAGCAACAGGTACGGCCGGAGTTTGTGCAGGAGGATTAAATATAAATTGACGATGAAAGATTTTTCAACCGAAGCGATTGAACTTGAAGGGAATGCCCTTCAGTCGAGCCTTATTATAGCTCAGCTGTCCTTCCATAATAGGGAAAATAAGAGAACTTTTCCCCTAATTTATTGATGATGCAATGCCGTGATGGTATAATCGGTTCCATGATTGAAGAACCTCCCAAAACGCAAACAAATCCGGAAGTCATCTTTTCGTTATTGTCAAATCCTGAATATAGAGAATATTTTAATAAAGTTGAAAAAGAATACTATTATTGGGATCGGGTAAAATACAATGCGCCGGAGGGGATAAAACCCGAAGATTTTTGGAGCTCCATTAAAATGAATCGGCTGGCAAATTCTCTTGCATTCGGGAAATATACGTTTACATACAAAATAAACGATTATATGCAGCAATATCTTCACGAATTTGATATGAATTTCGGCGGCACCTTATCTTCTGAAAATATAATCACGGAAAAGACAAAGCAGTACTATCTGCTCAGCTCCATAATGGAAGAGGCGATTGCTTCCAGTCAGATGGAAGGCGCGTCTACAACTCGGAAAGTTGCAAAAGATATGCTCCGAAAGCAAAAAAAGCCGCAGGATGAAAGTCAACAAATGATTTTGAACAATTATAAAACCATTCGTTTGTTAGCCGATAAAAAAGATCTGCCGCTTTCAAAAGAATTATTGCTTGAAATCCATAAAAAAATCTCGGATAAGACACTAGAAAATCCTGAAGAAGAAGGATTGTTTCGAACATCAAATGATATTGTTGTATCAAATAGTATTACGGGAGAGATTGCGCACTGTCCGCCGAATTATGATGAAATCGAACCTATAATCAACGAATTATGCAGCTTTGCAAATACCGACAAAAAATTCATTCATCCGATAATAAAAGCGATTATCATTCACTTCATGATATCGTTTCTTCATCCGTTTGTTGACGGAAACGGCAGAACTGCAAGGTCGCTATTCTATTGGTATATGCTGAAAAAGGGATATTGGCTGACTGAATTTCTTTCTATTTCCAGAATAATTTATGCTTCTAAGGCTAAATATGAAAAGGTGTTTTTGTATACGGAACACGATGATTATGATTTAGGATATTTTATTCACTATAATCTCATCGTCTTGAATAGAGCTTATGAAGAATTGAAAGTCTATCTTGATAGAAAAACAAAAGAACAAGCGGCTCTAATCGAATTTAAAAATATAGCCGGTATCAATGAACGGCAGGCTCACATTATTAAAATGGCAACGAAGAGACCGGGTACGGTTTTTATAAGCAAGGATTTGGAAACGGAATTGGGCGTTTCCGTAAAAACAATCAGAGCAGACCTTGAAGGACTGGTTGAGATGCAATTATTTAAACCTATTTCGCTCAATAAGCGTTTAACGGGATATATCGTATCAGATGATTTTGAAGCGAAAACAAGGGAAAATAGGGGAAATTAAAGGAAAATTTCTCTTAATTAAGGAGAACTCTGATTATGTAAATTGTATGACACGCGTTACGGCAAATTACATTATCAAAGGTGATATTGAGGAATTGGTAATGGTTGGGCGGTTACTATGAAGTTTGACAGATTTAACGGTGCGCCGCCCTCTCAAGTTTTGCCTAACGGCAAAACTTGTATAAAATAGGTGTTCAGTGGAGCGGCGTTGTCATCTCTGGCAAGCCTCATCTTGTCAGCCTGCGTTTTACTATTACCCCCGTTTTCTACCCATTGGCGTATTTTTTCCTCTGTCCCGTACTCTAAACTCCATTTCCCGCAAGTTTTCGTAAGAAAACTTGTGCTGGCGGAAACTACGTCCAATCATTCAAACTCCGTTCTCCGCCGCCAGCCGATCTCTACATTTCCGATTTTTTCTTTTATACTGCACTCACCATGAACGCTTCCGAGAGAATAAAAATCGTTCGGGCGGCTTCTATTGCTGCTCTTACGGGGAACATCGTCATTTGCGCGTCGAAAATTGCGGCGGGAGTCGTTTGGCACAGTCTTTCCGTGCTCGGCGACGGTATTGATTCGGCAACCGACATTGCAATGTCGATTATGGCGCTTGTGGTGAGTTTTATCATCAGCCGCCCTTCCGACAAAGACCACGCGTGGGGGCACCAGCGGGCGGAAACCATTGCGACTTTGGTGTTGGCGTTCGTGATTCTTTCGGCGGGATTGCAGCTTTCAATCGCGTCGGTCAAAAAACTTGCGCTTTTCGCGCGCACGGCAGAGGCGGGGGCGGCTCCGGACATTGCCGCGGCAGCGGCGGCAGCGTTTTCTATCGCCGGAAAAATCGCGCTTGCAGTCAATCAATACCTGCTCGGAAAAAAGGCGGACAGTCCCATGATTCAGGCGAATGCAAAAAACATGCGCAACGACGTCATTTTGTCCGCATCGGTTTTAACGGGGCTGCTGTTTTCTCATTTTTTGCACATCCCTATTCTCGATGCGGTTACCGCTTTTACAGTCAGCCTATGGATTATGAAATCCGGCGCGACGATCTTTATTGAATTGAATGTCGAATTGATGGACGGCAACACGGACGAATTGCTTTACGGTAAGTTGTTCGAGGCAGTCAAAACCGTGGAAGGCGCGCTCCATCCCCACCGCGCGCGCATCCGCAAAATGGCAAATCTTTTTGACATCGACCTCGACATTGAAGTGAATGCGGATTTGAGCGTCTACGAAGCGCATTTGATTGCGGAAAAAGTGACGGCGGCAATCAAGGAACGCATCGACAACGTGTACGACGTTATGGTGCACATAGAACCCTACGGACTTGCCGGAGCGGATCCGGAGGCCTACGGCTTGTGCGAGAGGGATTTGCAATGAAAACAGGGGGAGGGGGGACTTCTATACGAAAAGCATGTTCGCGCAATGATAGGATGTGCTCACTATTGCCGCCGCCTCAAAACGCAATTTTACCTCGGCAGATACCACTACATTACGCATCCCCAATTCCTAATTAAACACAAAACTCTCCCCGTCCTCGCTAGCACCCATTCTTAATTGCGTATTACCAATTAACGTCTTCCTTACCTCTCGTTAAAAAATTACCGTCGCCGAGGAGCAACCTTCTCCGTTGCGGCGGCGATAATTACCAATTCCAACCCGTAGAAGCGCGTTTCCCTCGAGTTTGCAGTAAAACTGCAAACTTGCGGCAGGCAGCAACTCCTCAAAGGCTTAAACTGCTTTCCCCTGCCGCCGTCCCAAAACACAAGTTTCACGGCAACAACCGAATACCATTTTCATCGAATTTTCTCCAGAAAACTCGGGAGGGCGGTACACAGTAAAATCCGTCAAACGCATTTCTCCGCCACCCGCCATTCCCCACTAAACCTTAAACTTCCTCACCCCTTCCGTCAGTCCCTCTATACTATCCGTATTTTTTTGTGCCAGTTCATTCACCTCCTGCACCGCGTTGTTAATCTGCTGGACGCCCGCGCTCATCTCTTGCAGGCTGCATTTATTGAGCGTGAAAATTATTATTGATTTTGCAGTTTGCCCAAGTTTGCTGTTGGCAAACTTGTTGCGTAGTTTGTCTGTACGCCGTCTCTGTACATCACGTGTTAAATAATTTGTCATTGGAAAGTACAACTTCCTCTGCCGCCCTCATAAAAAACGCCGCCGGAAAACACATCTTACCGACGGCGAAATTGCCCATTACAAATTACAGTCTACACCTTAAACTTCCTGACTTCTTCCGCAAGTCCTTCGATGCTCTTTTTGTTTTCGTGGGCTAAATCGCTTACTTCGTGCACCGCGCGGTTAATTTGCGAAACGCCTGCCGCCATTTCGTTCATGCTGTCTTTGATAACGGCGGTGAGCTGGTCGAGCTTTTGCATTTCTTGCGCGACGCCTTTGCCGCCGGCAAGCATTTCTTCCGAGCCGTTTTTGACTTCCGCCGTTACTGCGCTGATGGTTTTTATTGCGGCAAGGACTTCGCGGCTGCCGTTCTCCTGCTCTTTCATGGCGGCGGTAAGCTCCGCGCTCATGCCGCGGACGTTTTCCGACAACTGGAAGATGGCGTTGAACTTCTCTTCAACGGTTTTAGACGCGCCGGATAAGCCTGCAATCTCATCGCTCAATTTCTTGAGCGTGTCGGTAATCGCTTTGCCCTGAGCGCCCGCTTCTTCCGCCAATTTTCGAATCTCATCGGCAACGACGGCAAATCCCTTTCCCGCTTCTCCTGCGTGCGCCGCCTCAATTGCCGCGTTCATCGCAAGGAGGTTCGTTTGGTCGGCAATATTTTGAATCACGCTCGAAGCTTCAATCAGTCCGCCGGAGGCTTCCGCAATTTTCTGCGTAACGGAATTGGACGACTGCAGCGTCGTTTTGCCTTCCGACGTGGCTTCTGCAAGCTGTCGTACCATATTGTCGCTTTTTTCAAGCGACTGCGTGATGGACGCAATGTTTGCAACCATCTGTTCGACTGACGCGGAGGACTGCACCACGCTTGCCGACTGATTTTCAATGCTGCCGTTCAAGGTCGCGATGGTGCGGATAATCTCTTCCACCGTTCCGGACGTCTTCGTAACGCTTGCAGCCTGCGTTACCGCCTGCTGCTTGACGCCGTCGATATTCGCGCTGATTTCATTCAACGCGCTTGCCGTCTCAGACATATTGCTTGAAAGCTCATCGCCAATCGACTGCATAACGTTCGAATTGCTGTCCACGGACTTTATCGACGCTCCGATTTTTTCAATCGTTTGATTAAAGTATTCGGAAAGCTCTGCGATTTCGTCTTTTCCGTGTACGGGCAGCCGCACCGTCAAGTCGCCTTCCCCTTGCGCGATATTGCGCAGCGCGTCGCTCGTAAACTGCAGCGGACGGGTAACTACTTTGAGTATGGAAAAATACAGCAAAAGGATGACCGCTATAACGATGATAACGTATTGCGCAATCGTTTTGACGGAGGAACTCTGCGCGTCGGCGGTAAAGGCTGCAAGAGAATTGACGGAAACGAAAACCCAATGAGTATTGGTTCCGGCTATTTTCATCGGAAGAAAAATGAATTTGGACATTTCTCCCGTCGTTATCGAACGGAGCGTTTCGTTGGATTCTTGATTTTGCATAGCTTCGTCAAAATGCCGTTTCATGGAAAGCAGCGTATCCTGTCCGTTTTTCATAATGTTTGATGCGTCGATCCCGTTTGCAACGATTGTACCGTCTTCCGCGTACAGGACTTTAAAATTGTCTTTTGACGTGCCTCGTATGGATTCCACTCTCTTTTGAATGAACGTTATATCGATATCCGCTCCTATGACGCCGTACAGCGTTCCGTTGTATAAGATAGGAACCGCAATCGTCGTTATAATCCGCTGTCCCATTTTGCTTTGAAACAGATACGGAGAAATCAATACGGTTTTCCGCTCCTGCATAGGCTTTGTGTACCACGAATTGGAAGCGGGGTCGTCTATTCCCATGACGGGACTGACTTCGATCGAGCCGTCGGAGCGTTCCGCGTACGGAAGAAAACGCCCGTTTGTACCGAACCTGCCGGCGAATGCAGCGTCGTTTCCGTCAAAGGCGTTGGGTTCAAAAAATACGCCCATCGCTTGGAGCGAGGTATTTTTTTCCAGTACTTTTTTAAGGTAGCCGACAACTCTCGGTCTGGAACGCTGTTCAGCGGGCAGCGATAATTCGTATTCTAATACCGTCATCATTTCCATTGCGCTTTGATGGGAACCGACGAATACGGCTTCGAATTCTTTTGCCAATACGCGGTTTTCTTCAGTTGTCAAAAGCGTTTTTTGCGCAATTTCTTTTCGATAGCTGTTGATGCCGTCGAACGCTGCCTTTCCGATAAAAATAGCGCTCAGCATTGCCGAGACGGTAAGCGTCAGTTTAAAACCAAGCCCTTTTTTGATATTCATAATAACCCTTCCTTCAATTTCAGCGCTTAAATCAAGCGCCGCGATTTTGTTTTATGCAATAGTTTTGGGAAGCATACTCTTTCCGAAACACTGTTTTGCCGCACGGATCGACTGCAAAAGCCCCGCCTGCAGCAAACGGCGCGATTATATTGCGCGCCGCTCTTTTGCTCAATTATCGGCACATTCTTAATTGATAATTCGTAATGAGGGATTGGTAATTAGGAATTACGCATTTTCACGATGCCGCGCCCCCCGCAAAACCTGTTTATCCTCGAGTTTTGCGTCAGCAAAACTCGGGCGGGCGGCGCTCCGCTTAATCTTTCAAACATCGTTCTTTGCCGCCCGAAAAACTTGGCAGGGCGGAAACTGCACTTCATATTTTAAATTGTATTTTTCCTTTATCGTCGACAGTATTTCCACTCCATTTCCACGATGCCGTGCCCCCGCAAACTCTATTTGTCTTCGAGTTTTGCACCAGCAAAACTCGTACTGGCGGTAACTGAACTCCATCCTTCAAACTCTATCCTCCGCCGCCAGGATTTGAACTGCCGCTCCAAAATCAATATACTGTGCCGACTTTAGTCCCGCATCAGGGCGGGCGCGAGGCGTGAGGAAATTATGTCATTGGACAAAATGCGGAATATCGGAATCATGGCGCACATTGACGCGGGAAAAACGACAACGACGGAGCGGATTCTCTTTTACACGAAAAAAATACACAAAATCGGTGAAATAGACGACGGACAGGCGACGATGGACTGGATGGCGCAGGAGCAGGAGCGCGGCATTACGATTTGCAGCGCGGCGACGACCACGTACTGGAACGGCTGCCAAATAAATATCATCGACACGCCCGGTCATGTCGACTTTACGGCGGAGGTTGAGCGCTCTCTGCGCGTGCTTGACGGCGCGGTTGCGGTAATCTGCGCAGTCGACGGCGTTCAGCCGCAGACGGAGACTGTCTGGAAGCAGGCGGACGAGTTTAAAGTCCCTCGTCTGTGCTTTATGAACAAGATGGACAGAGTCGGCGCGGACTTCTTCGGTTCGATGGAAGACGTCGCCCAGAAATTCGGCGTGGAATGTCTTGCGCTTCAGATTCCGATTGGAGAAGGCGCGGATTTTGAAGGCGTTATCGATCTTCTTTCTATGAAAGAACTGCGCTGGGATTCGGAATGCGACGGGGAGAAAATCACGGAAAGCGAAATCGCCTCATCCCGAAAAGATGAGGCGGCACAATGGCGCGATAAACTCGTCGACACGGTTGCGTCTTTTGACGACGCGCTTGCGGAACTTTACTTTGACGGCAAGGAGATTTCCGCCGCCGAGTTGAAAGCGGCAATCCGCAAGGGAACGATTTGCCGTGCCTTCGTGCCCGTTTTGATGGGTTCAGCGCGGCGCAATCAAGGCGTGCAGCCGCTCATCGATGCCGTGGTGGACTATCTTCCGGCTCCGGATGAGGCGCTTATTCCAGTCGGCATACACGTCAAAAAAGATAAAGAAGAGAGCGTTGAAGTGCCGTGCGACGCGACGAAGCCTGCCGTGGGATTGGTTTTTAAGATTCAATATGACCGCGAAATGGGCGCGATGTGCTACGTCAGAATGTATGCGGGGAAAATTGCGGCGGGAACGCAGGTTTTTAACGCGGGAAAACACAAGCGCGAGCGCGTAAACCGCATTTTGCGTATGCACGCGGACAAAAGTGAAAGTATAAACGAAGTTGCCGCAGGCGATATTGCGGTTTTTATCGGGTTCAAACTTGCGCAGACCGGAGACAGTATCGGCAGCGAGGGATTTCCCGTCCTGCTTGAAAAGCCGGTGTTTCCGCAGCCGGTGATTTCCGTTGCGCTCGAGCCTGAAAGCATTGCCGAACGCGGAAAGATGAACGAAACGCTTGCCATTCTTTCGCGCGAAGACCCGACGTTCACCCATCGCGAGGACGCGGAAACCGGTCAACTTATTATCAGCGGCATGGGCGAACTGCATTTGGACGTTCTCGTTACGCGGATGCGCGACGACTTCGGCGTACAGTGCCGCGTGGGCGCTCCGCAGGTTACTTACCGCGAAGCCGTTACGGCGGCGGCGGAACTGAGCGAAACATTTTCTAAAACGCTCGGCGGAAAGGAAAACGCGGCAGGAATTACGGTGCGCGTGGAGCCGCGGAAACAGGGCGAAGGAAATTCCTATGTGTGCGCGGTGCACAACAACGCAATTCCGGCGGAGATTTACGAAGCGGTTGAAAGCGGCTTTAGAAGTTCGCTTGAGGCGGGCATAAAATACGGCTATCCATGCACGGACACCGCCGTTACCGTAACCGCGCTCCACTACAACGAACTGACGGCAACGACGTTTGCGTTCGAAGCCTGCGCCGCGCAGGTTTTTGACAAAGCGTGTACGGCGGCATCTCCGGAACTTTTAGAGCCGGTTATGAACGTCGACATTTCCTGTCCGAAAGACTTTGTGGGAGAGGCGATGAGCCAGATGACGCAGCGCGGCGGCATCATCATGGGACAAGACTCAAAAAGCGGCGGCGAAATCATCCACGCGCAGGCGCCGATGGCAAAAATGTTCGGATTTTCAACAAATCTCCGCTCGGCAACGCAGGGACGCGCCGCGTTCACCATGGAGTTCAGTCATTTTCAAGTAAAGCCCGGCGGACTGTAAAAGCGGCGTCAGAGTGGTGCGGAGACTGCCGCGTTCGCAGAGGAGTTGAGCCGCAGCGTTTGCGGCGCCCCCGCGGCGCGGCTCGTTTTTGTATTCCGCGCGGTTTTCTTCTATATAATTATACCTCAACGCGTTTCCGTTCCGTCCAGATGTTGCCTTTATTCCGATTTGCAAAACATTCCGCCGGAATAAGATGATTTTTCCGCAATCTCCCGAATGTCGGTGCCGCGCAAAACCGTAATGCCCCCTTCTCCCTGTGTTACAATCGCCAGTATCTCACCTCTCCCTATTTTAGTTTTCTCAGTGCAAAGGAATATCGCATAAAGAAAAAAACTGCTTAAAAAAAGCGAAACGCTCAATACGCAGACCTCGATACATAGACATACGTATTAAAAATACGTATCATTTGTTTGTGACCGCGAAAGATGTATTAAAGTTATTAAAACGAAACGGCTGGTATATTTATGAAACGAAAGGTTTTCACTGCCAACTAAAACATTCAAACATACAAGGGAAAATAACAATTCCCCTGCACAGCGGCGATTTAAAGCCCGGTACTTTAAACAGTATCTTAAAACAAGCAAGGTTAAAATAGGAGACTGTATATGCGTAAAATGACTTATTTAGCGGTATTTGAACCGGCTGAAAACGGTGCGTATAGCGTTTATTTTCCGAATATTTTAGGGTGCGTAAGTTATGGAAAAAATTTTCATGAAGCGCAGAAAATGGCACAGGAAGCACTTGAATTGCATATATACGGTATGGAAAAAGACGGCGACGAATTACCGATTGAAATTTTTTCCGATATACAAACGAATGCAGGCGATATAGTTTATGCGATTACTATTTATCCTGATTTTGTGAAAAAGGAAATGGATAATAGACGGGTTAGAACGAATTGTACTATCCCGTATGATTTAAAACGAAAAGCAGAAATGCGCGGGATAAATTTTTCACAAGTGCTGGAAGCGGCTCTAGAAGAATTGTGCAGTTGAAAAATTTATTTACTCTCCCGGGCGGACTGTAAAAGCGTGGTCAGAGTGAAGCGGAGACTGCCGGGCTTGCAGAGGAGTTGAGCCGCAGCGTTTGCGTCACCCCCGCGGCGAGGCGCGTTTTTGCATTCCGCGCGGTTTTCTTCTATTATATAATTGCGTTGCAATGCGTTTTCGTTCCGTCCGAATATTGCCTTTATTCCGATTTGCAAAACATTCCGCCGGAAAAAGACGATTTTTCCGCAATCTCTCGAATATCGATACCACGTAAAGCCTCAATGCACTCTTCTCCCTGCGCTACAACCACCAATGTCCCGTCTTCCCAGTAATGCCGCCCTCACCCCTGACACATTTTCCTGCGAGTTTATCCACACTCTTTGGAGTGTGGATAAACTCGTGCAGGCGGTAACTCATCTAAAACCTTCAAACTCCATTTTTACCGCCTGCGGTATTTCCCGCAACTTCGTGTATTTCCAGTCGTTTGCGTGTGTGTTGGGACGCAGGCCTGCGATTCGCTCGTTTTCGGCTTGAATCTGATTTTTTATCATGTGTTTAAAAACCGTCATCAGCGGTTCGGGATCCGCGTCCGGATTGCACAGGTTTTCTCCCTGCAATTCCTTTATGAGGTAATAACACGTCTCGATAGTCGAAATACACTCCGGACGCGGCTCGCGCTTAAACGTAAAAATCGAACGGTAGTCGCCGTAAAACGAAAGTTTCGGCAATTCGAGTAGATTCGGACTGTGTTCAATGACTTTCCGCGAGCAAAACCACGTGGCGTCGATAATGAGCGCAAGCAGCGTTTTGGCGCGGAGGGACTGTCTAAGCGGCTCCGAGCGCGCCGTATACGCGCCGTCGGCAGGATAGAGCAGCGCAGGAAAATAGTGCGGGTCGGAAAGCAATTCGCCGAGCCGCCGGTTCTGCGTAAAA
This sequence comes from Treponema sp., assembly GCA_052169915.1. GTDB lineage: Bacteria > Spirochaetota > Spirochaetia > Treponematales > Treponemataceae > Treponema_D. Next base: position 2,026 of record JBQNBN010000083.1, on the reverse strand, counting down.
TCCACGCCGACAAGCGTTTCCGCATTTTTAAGCGAAATATGCGAAAGCCGCCCCGTCCCCGTCCGCTGCCGCCGCTGCTCTTTGGGGTGCATCAAAAAAACAAACTTTATTCCCGTATCGATTTCCCGCGTATACTTACAAAGACAATGCGTCTGCGGCCGAAAACATTTTTGACACCGTTCACTCATACCGCGATTATAACGGATGGAGGCGGGGGACGGGTAGAGCGGGGCGGACGGTAAAAATTGAGTTTGACGGGCGGCGGAGAAAGGTGTTTGAATGATTGAACGGAGTTTCCGTCCTCCCAAGTTTGCCGTTGGCAAACTTGCACAAAATGGCGCTTGAGAGATATGAGCGTGTCTCCGCTTCGGAACGCGCTTACGCGCGCCGTTCCAATCCGGCGCAGGCTTTATTTCTCGTTATTTGCGGCGTCTCCGCTTTGCTGTTGGGTAACCGTATGGTTCACCGTGTTGCCGTTGCGCGCCGGCGGTAGCGTTTGACGTTATTTGTGATGAATGTTACGCGTCGTTATCTGCAAAAAGAGAGCGCCCTACAGGCAGTTTTTCGAGAGTTTTGCCGTAAGTAAAATCTCGAGCAGGCGGCACATCGTCAAATCTTTTAAACTTCATTCTCTGCCGCCTGCCGCTGTGCTTCGTGGTACGGGAGTATCGTCTTGTAAATCCGCATACCCTGTCGCAGGTCTGTTTTTGCAGAAAACTCGCAGTAAACGGGGCTTGAACGAAACGGCAGCAAGTCGTTTGTGATGCTGCTGCGCACTCATTCCAAACAGGACTGTTCCATATTGCAGTATTCTTATTATTTGCAGTCGGTATGTTTTGTGTATCAAATTGAGAGTTTGACACGTTACAGGTTACGGCGTACATTTAATTATAATAAAGTCATGGAGGCATAAAAGTCTGTAATATTTTTTTGAAACAGGCAATAAAGCAGGAATTATCCCTGCACATGCACCAAAACTTGGAAGAATTTTAGACTGCCTTGATGCAAGTATGAATCCTCTGGATATGAATTTGCCGGGATATAGGCTTCATCAACTGCAAGGGCAACAAAATGGAATGTGGTCGGTAACTGTCAATGGAAACTGGCGCATAACTTTTTATTTTGAAGAACAAGATGCAATTCTTGTCGATTATCAGGATTATCATTAGTCAAGGAGATTGTATGACGAGAAAACCTACTCATCCGGGAGAAATTTTTTTTAAGGACGTTCTTGAACCGCTTGGAATTCATATTACGGATGCGGCAAAAATGCTTGGAGTTACAAGAAAAACTTTGTCGGAATTTGTAAATGAAAAGTCGTCTTTAAGTCCTGAAATGGCAATCAGAATTGCAAAGGCAACAAATACGAGTGCGGAAAGCTGGATGCAAATGCAAATGAAACTAACTCTATGGAATGCCTTGCAGCACGAACCTATAAATGTGAAAGCCGCCTGCATGGCAGAATAGTGATTTGAGATTTGAATATTAAGGCAGATATTTTTCTGTAGATTTCAGATTGATAGTTGTTGGAAGTATAAGTGATTTATATCGGGGATAGATAAGGATATGTCAGGATTATGTTTTGTACATTAAGGAGAAAAAATGTATACATATAATAGAATTAAAAAAATAAGAGATGACTTGAGAGGAATTATCTACGAACTAAAATCAAAGGAACTTCTAGGATTATCGGATAGTGAAATTTTACATTTTGGGAAATCTATACAAGAATATGACAATGTATTAAATAAAATTGGTATTAGAGGAACGTGCGATGATAAAATATTAATAGCAGGAATGAGAAACGCAGAAATGTTAATAGATAAAATTAACTTATCGAGAAATAAATAGTAATAACTTTACTACCAAATTTTGGAATCTTTAGATTCATAATTTCGAATATTGAGTATCATACTTCCGAAGAAAAGCGACGAGATCTCCTTACCAGCACCACACTTGCATTATAAAAAACAATAAATTTTCTCCCCCAAAATTTTCGCTGCGAAAAAAACTGTTCAGTGTACAC
>JBQNBN010000082.1:0-12656 GCA_052169915.1 Treponema sp. | reverse complement strand
TCTTTCGTTATGTCACTTGGATAAGGCTTTCTCATGGTTTTAGTATAACATATTTCCTTGCGAGTTTATCCACACTTTTTAAAGTGTGGATATTCTTGCTGCAGGCGGCAACTCCTCTAAATCCTTCACGCTCCATTCTCCGCCGCCTGTTGCCGCCTGCAGTAATTATAACAAATCGTAAAACATAGATATTAATCCCGTTATTCGGTAGAATGCGCGTACTCTCTAAAGCGGCGATTTTTCATCACGCGTATACATTCAGCCGCGCTCGTCTCATCTACGGGGGATTTATGAAAAAAAGCGCTTTATTGTTGTGCGCTCTCGCCTTTTTTGTATCGTCATGCAATTTTTGGAATGAACCGGTAAAAAGCTGGTTTGAAGAATACACGCAGCTGCCCGCCGTCATCTCGTCGTCTTACGAGGGAAGTTTCATTGAATCTCCGGACGGAGCGGTAAACGCCGCTTCTTCAAAAGATTTTATCGTAACGCTGATGCTCAGTAACCCGCACAATTTTTCGTTTACGGCGGAGAATATGACGCTGTCGTTTCCCGACTCTTTGCAGTCGAAGGGAATAGATACGTCTTCCGTGAAAATTGCGCAGGACGCGGACGACCCGTCCAAAATCCGCATTACGTATCCAAAGGAATTTTTACGCAAAACCGAATGCGGAGTCGATATTTCTCCGAAAGTCAATTTGCGTCATCCAAAAGTCGGCATGGATTTGGGCACCTACGACGCGCTGCGCCTTGTCAGCAACTCCCCGCCGCCCCTGCCTGCCGGAGCCGTGCTCTATAAGGACACGTCGCAAACCCCGGCGCGCTATGTTGTCTGCTTCAACATGCCTGCCGCTGGCGTCATCAAGACGGGCACGGTTCATCACGACTTAAAAACGCTGAAAATCGGCGGGGAGATCTTTCCCATCGAGTTGAACGACGACGGCACTTTTTGTTTTTCCGACTCCCGACTGCTGCAAGGCGAACTTGCATCCCATTCCGCATTTGTAAAATTGAAGCCAACCGCTCCCGAATTCAAAAAAACGGGGCAGCCGGTCTACTTTAAGACGTCAGATGCGGAAAACACAGGCGAATACGATTATCCGATTGAGCTTATTGATAAGGCAGGTTTGTCGTCTAAAACATTTATTTCAACGCGGTCGGTGCAGCTCAAACCGCCTTCCGCGCGCGCGAACGGAAACGCGCTTTCTTCCGGCACGCATATTCTTGACGCGGATAACGGCGGCGAGTTTGCAAACGTAACGCTTACGCCGCCTGCACAAACCGTAAGCGGAACTGCCGTTGACGGAGCGGAGGTCGTTTACGAGCTCTGGCGCGGGCACGCGGCGGGCGGAACGCTGATTGCAAGCGGCGCGCTGACGTCGTCTTCGGTTTCAGTCAAAATCCCCGGCGGCGATACGCTTTTACGCGCGTACGCGCACAAAAACGGCTTTGTCGATTCGGCGTCGGCGGACTATAAACTTACCGTAAAGGCGCAGGTGTTCTTTGTCAAAGGCTCGGGTGCGACCGTGTTGACGGGAGAGGCGGCGGATACGAATGAAGGTACGCGGCAATTCCCGCTTTTGACGGCGCATAAAGCGTTTGAAAAAGTTTCTGCCGTAACTTCAGGAACGCCGGTTTTACATACCGTGTTCATCGACGGAGAAACGGCGGAGGCGCAGCTGATAAACGCCGGAAGCGCGGGACAGATGAAACATATTATTGTAGAAAAATTGAACGGCGCGGAAAAAGCCGTTATCGCGCGGGCGGAAGGCGGGGCGCTTTCGCATTTGATACGGGTTGCCGAAAGCAGCGCGTTGACGCTCGGCGGCATTACGGTCGACGGCAAAAACGTTTCGCACTCAGGCAGCGGCATTTACACGGAAGGAACGCTCGCCGTAAACGGATGCGTAATTCAAAACTTTGTAACGACGGCGGGAAAAGGCAGCGCGATTCACGTTGAAAAAGGAAGGTGCGCGCTCAACGGCGCAGTCGTAAAAGACTGTGCGTCAAGCGGCGGAATCAAAAGCGTGTACTTAAAAGCGGACTCATCTCCGGATGCCTCGCCGGTTTTGACCGTCAGCGGCGGGACGAAAGTCGGAAGCGATACGGATGCGACATCGGTGTGCGCGGGAGAGCCTGCCGGAACGAACTACGCGCATATCACGGCACAAGACTTAACTTCCGGCGCGCATATCAACATTACGGCGGAAGATTTTGCCAAGCAATACAATACGAGGCTCGTAAAAGCCGCGGGGGCGGCGCCTTCGGCATATATGCCGTATTTCCGCTTGACAGGAGCTCCTTCCGACGCGCGCTACCGGCTTGAATCGGGAGAAAGTTTGCACGGTTTCGGCGACGCCATTCTCCTGCGGAAAACCGCCGTTATTTCCGCAAAAAGCGATGGAAACGAGTGGGCGCATTTAAAATATGCCGTAGAACACGCGATTGACGGCGATGAAGTTATCGTAAAAGGCGCGATAAAGGCAAAATCGAGCGGGAATATTATGATAAACGGCGTAAGCGTCTCTACATCAGGACACATTCGAGTCGTTTCAAATGTAACGGTGAAGGGCGAAGAGAATGCCGTTTTGGATGCCGACGGGCAAAGCCGCATTTTTACGTTCGATACGTCGTCGGGCGGAGAGCCGGTTGAGCGGACGTTGACGCTGAAAAATCTGACGCTGAAAAACGGCAAAGTTTCTTCGGGCGGCAGCCACGGCGGACTTATAGTTGTCAAAGAAAAGAAAAAGCTCATTCTTGACAGTTGTACGGCGGAAGGCTGCAGCGCGGAAAGCGGCGGCGCGGTGTACGCGGAAGCGGGCGGCGAGTGCGTTTTGAAGGATTCGACTCTGAAGGACAACAGCGCTAAGGACGGCGGCACGCCTCCCAATCTGAAAGGCGGCGCGGTATTCGTTGCCGGAGCGAACGGCAGCGTTCCGGCGGGAAAATTGATGCTTTCCGGCAGCACAAGTTTGACTGCCGCCTTGGACACTGCGGCGGAAAAGAAAAACGACGTATATTTGGCGGACGGCGCGGTCATCACGGTTAAAGAGGCTCTCTCCGCGGCAAGAGTGGCGCGCATTACGCTGCAAACGTACGCGGAAAATAAAGTTGTCGCGCGCGGAGACGGCTCCGTTTTGACTGCGGACTCTGCAGATAAATTCACCCTAACGCAAGACAACGCAAGCAAAGAATGGAAGCTTACGTATTCCGACGGGACTTTGAAACTGCGCAAATAGGGCGCGCTTTTAAGCTCCGCGGTCGGCGGTTCCGCTCCCGACGCGAGGGCGCGCTGAAAGACGGTCGTTAATGCCGCGTGCGGCGGAGACGTTATCCGCGTAGGACGCAATTACGGCGGACGCGGACGGCGATCCGGCGCGCTAGTTATTGCGGAGACGATTCAAGCGGCATGTTTACCGTCGATGACAGCGGTGTAGAAGGCGGGCGCGGCTGTCGACGCAAACGGAAGCGGAGCTGCGCAAGGAGCACTTACGGGCGTATAAAAAAAATAAGCGTTTTGACACGGCAATTTATTTTCTATAGTATACGCGCCGTTATGAGTTTGATTGACTGCAAAAACGTTTCTTTTTCGTATGAAGGCGCGCCGGTGCTCAAAGGAATTAATTTTTCCGTTGACGCAGGCGATTATCTTTGCATTGTCGGGGAAAACGGGACGGGCAAAAGTACGCTTTTGCGCGGTTTGCTCCATTTGAAAAATCCGTCGGACGGTAAAATCGACTTTGGCGACGGGCTTAAAAGCACGCATATCGGGTATCTGCCGCAGCAAACCGCAGCGCAAAAAGATTTTCCCGCAAGCGTTTACGAAGTCGTACTGTCGGGCAGGCTCAACAGCCTCGGCTGGCGTCCCTTTTTTTCGGCGCGCGATAAAGCCGTCGCCGCAGAAAAAATGAAACTCTTAAACATCGAGTCTTTTAAACGCCGGTGCTACAGAAATCTTTCCGGCGGACAGCAGCAGCGCGTTTTGCTTGCGCGCGCGTTGTGCGCAACAAAAAAACTCCTCCTCCTTGACGAACCGGTAACCGGTCTCGACCCCGTCATTTCGTCGGAATTGTACAAAATCATCAAAGACATCAACCGCACGCAAGGAATCACGATTATTATGGTCTCCCACGACGTTTGCGGCGCCATCGATGAAGCGAACAAAGTGCTCCATTTAGGCGATCAAAGTCAACTTTTTTTCGGCGCCCCCGCCGACTATCTGCAAACGAGCTTCGGGCAATATTTCGCCAAAGGAAAAGCGTGCTCGTCCTTTTAGGACGCTTTCGTTTCAGTTTTTGAAGGATGGGCGCAACCGCAGTTTGCAACCGGCTTTCTGCTCCAACGGCTTGCAGCCTTTTCCGCGTCAATCCGGCGCAGGCTTAAACCGCCGTTGCGCGCGATGTTTCCGTCCTTGAGCGGAGTTACCCGCATCTTTCACCCGCTTACGGATTTACCTGAGCGGGAAAATATTTTTGCATTCGCATATTGTTCTATTCAATTTTTTTCTGAAAATAAAAAATCCCGTATTTCGTAGAAACACGGGATGTGTGTTTGAAATAATCGCAAACCTAGCGCGCGTATTCAACGATACGGGTTTCGCGTATCATCGTGATGCGGATTCTGCCCGGATAGCGCAAATCCGTTTCAATCTGCTTTGCAATATTGGACGCAAGTTGTTTTACTTCCGTGTCGGAAACTTTTTCGTTATTCACAAGAATGCGCAGTTCCCGTCCGGCTTGAATTGCGTACGCTTTTTCAACGCCCGCAAAACCTTCCGCAACAGCCTCAAGGTTTTCAAGCCGCTTAACGTAGTTATCGACCGTTTCGCGGCGGGCGCCCGGACGCGCGGCGGAAATCGCGTCCGCAATTTGAACGATAATCGCTTCAATAGTCGTCGGCTCAACATCGTTGTGATGGGACGCAACAGCGTTGATAACGCGCGGATCTTCGCCGATTTTCCGCGCTATTTCCGCGCCGACTTCCGCGTGGTTTTGGTCGCTGTCGTTTTCAACGCCCTTACCGATGTCGTGCAGCAGCGCGCCGCGTTTGGCAAGTTCTCTATCCGCGCCCACTTCCGCGGCAATCGCGGAGGCAATCATCGCAACTTCCTTTGAATGGTACAGGACGTTTTGCCCGTAACTCGTGCGGAAATACAAACGTCCCAAGGCGCGTATGCCGTCAGTCGGCATATTGTGAATTCCCAAATCGAACAAAGTGCGTTCGCCTTCTTCGTAAATCTTGTTTTGAACCTCGCGCGTAACTTTCTGCACGATTTCTTCGATTCGTGCCGGATGAATGCGCCCGTCGGAAATGAGGCGTTCCAGCGACACCTTCGCAATTTCCTTACGGACGGGATCAAAGCACGAAATAACGACTGCTTCAGGCGTATCGTCGATGATAACGTCGACTCCCGTCAGCGTTTCAAGCGTTCTGATGTTGCGCCCCTCGCGCCCGATGATACGCCCCTTCATCTCGTCGCTCGGAAGCGAAACCGCCGTTACGGTGATGTCGCTCGTCGTCTCCGCAGCAATGCGCTGAATGGACGTAACGAGAATCTCCCGCGCTTTCTTTTCCGCAGAAAACTGCGCTTCCTGTTCAATCTTGTTGATAAGCGCCATTGCGTCGTGTCGGGCGTCGTTTTCAAGGCTCTTGATAATCAAGTCCTTCGCTTCCTGCGGAGAAAGACCCGAAATACGCTCAAGTTCCTTACGCAGTTCGGCTTCTTTTCCGTCCAAAGCCGCTTCGCGCCTTTTCATTGACGCCGCTCTGTCGACAAATTCCTTTTCTTTGCGTTCGCACTCGGCGACTTTCTGGTCGGCAAGCTCTTCCTTCTTGTTTACCCTCGCTTCATAACGCTGAACTTCCGCTCTGCGCTCGCGATTCTCCCGTTCCTGTTGGTTGCGTTCACGAATGAGTTCATCTTTTGCATTCAGCAAAATTTCCTTTTTTTGCGCTTCAGCTTCTCTTATAGCCTCTTGCTTCACGCGCATCGCTTTTTGTTCCGATGCGGATAATTGAAATCTGGCGTACAGCCAGCGAATAGTCCATCCAAGAGCAATTCCAAAAACAGGGAGAGCAGCGAACAAAATTACGTTCATCATTTTATTCTCCTTGTAATTCTATAGAATAGTTCAAGATGGATAATAACGTATCAAAATATGATTGTCAAATGAAGGGAAACGGCGGACATGCTTGACTGATTTAAGAGCGGAAAATCAATATAACGAATATATATAAATATTTTATTCGTAAAAATTCTTTTTATACATTCGATATATTGATAAATGAGAATTTGTCTTGAATAAAATGCGGATTCTTATTAATATTTTGTTATTTCTATACTACATGCGGAGGCCCACATGAAAAGAACGTTTGGTTTTACTTTGGCAGCTGTTTTCAGCTTGTTTTTATTTTCCGGCTGCGAAGTAGGTTTAGGCGAAAGAGTCAGCTATCTTCCGCCGGAAGTTTCTATTGCGTATCCGCCGAACGGCGCGGTTATACGCGAAGCGTTTGTGATGAAGGGGCGCGCATCCGACGACGGCAATGTCAGCAGCGTTGCGTGCACCTTTTTGAACATCGACACGCAGCAAACGTATTCTTATTCCGCATCTCACTCCGGCAGCCGCTGGACGGCGCGCATTCCGGGGAAGGAGCTTGCCGACGGCAAATATAAAGTTACGGTCAAAGCCGTTGACGATACCGGAAGCGCAAATTTTGCCGAAGTCCTGTATGAAATCGACAATACGGCGCCGCTTTTTGTCGTAAACCGTCCCTCGACAATTCAAAACGGGACAAGCGCGGCGGATAAGTACGGCGCAGTGTTTAAAATCCTTGCGCAGGCGGCGGACAGCCACAACATCGATAAAATCCGAATTACGCTGAACGGCAAAACCTTCGTTCAAAAAAATCCGGGCTACAATATCGACGTGTCCTTTGCATATGACGAAAATAACGCCGCGGCTCTTTACAATAAAGCGCTGCTCGACGCGCAAAGTTCGGCGGGCGGAATCCTAGCGGCGGGCATTATAATAGAAGATTCTGCGCGGGTGTATGACGGGGAGACGAAGCCTGAGGAGACTGAAGGCAATAAGACCGCGGAAACCGGTTACTTTTTGCGGACGGAAGTGTACAAGGAATTGGAAAAAACGTCGCTCCAGCGCATTGCCGACGCGTACGCAGGAATTTTCGCTCAAGGCGGAGAAGCTTTTGAGACGGCTCGGCAGGCTTTAGATGAAATGCAAAAGCATAAGCATTCCGAAAACTTCACTTTTACGCTTGACCCGCGTCTTTCTCCCGTCGTTAAGTCGACGAATATCGCTCCGGTTACCGCCGATGAATTGACTTCAATCAGCTCCGTTTACACGCAGGACAGTCTCTACATCAAACTTGAACCGAACAATGATGAAACGCCGTTGACCGATAGCGCGAAAAAGGGCGCGATTCAAGTTAAACTGCTTGAACCCAAAGCCGGCGGAAACGTAAACAATTTGCTTGACGCTGCGCAATGCAATGAAGTTTTATTATATGATTTTGCAAATCCGGAAAGCTATCCGACTGCAAGCGCGGAATGGCAGGGAAATTCCTGTTTGCTGCGCGCGCCGCTTCCTTCCGGCGTTAAAATCGCTCCGCACCGCGTGATTATTGACGGCGCGGATCAAAACGGAAACCGGTTTGAAATCGTCAACGACAAGCGCGAGTTCGGAAAGGGCGGCAAAGCGTTCTTCTTCATCTTTGACGTGCGCACGAACGACTCCGCGCCGCGCGTTACGGTGTCTCGTCTGGCAAATCCGTATGGAAAATCCGCGCCGACGCTTACATACAACGTTTCTTCCGCGTCGGAATTGACCATGCTCCGCTGGAAAGAAAAAACGACGGACGCGGGCATTGAGATGAGCACGGCAAACCCCATCGCAAAAAGCGGTTCGTACACGCTGCCGGAAGACAAATTTAAGGCAATGGCGGAAGGCGAGCACTTTTTAACCGTTACGGCGACGAACTCGTCCGGACACGACACGGCGGAATTCCGGTTTGTAAAAGATACCGTGCCGCCCGCCGTCGACATGGATAGAACTCTGCTCGATCAGCAGTTTACCGGAGCTGCAAAAATCGGCGGGCAGTTCATCGACGAAACGTCGGGCGTAAAAACGAGCTCGTTTACAATCGGTAAAAATAAAGAAGCTATCAACAGCACGATGGTAAAGACGACTTCATTCAGCTGGACGATAAACTTTCCGGATATTTCGACTTACGGAAGCGCGACGTACGGAGACGAAACGTCGTCAGGTTCCGGCATTTACAAGGTGCCGCTCCGCATTAAGGCGGAAGACTACGCCGGCAATCAGACGGAAGTTGAAGTTTCTTTGACGATTGACCCTGCCGGCGACAAAGCCTCGGTACAATTTATCACGCCGAAAAACAATTCCGTTTTGGGCGGCAATGTGCAGATTACCGGCTCTGCGAAAATCAAAAACCTCAACGCGGGCGTAACGGTGAGCGCAGTCGAACTGCAAATCTCCGGCAATACGCCGACTGAATCTCAATACAAAAACGGCGCGTTTATCGACGCGGACTCATTTTTTAGTCAGGACTGGACGACGCCGAAAAACGCTAAAAAATGGAGCGGCAGCGGCATCGCCGAACGCGCGGAAGGCACGCTCGGCTGGATAAAAACGATTGCCTCCGACGACTTTATTAAAAACGGCGATGCGAACGCCACTGTGTATATGCGCGCCCGCGCCAAAAACTCGCGCGGCGTATACGGCGCGTGGACGGAGCCCATCACCGTCAAACTCGATTCCAAAGTGCCGAAGATTGAAGGGCTTAAAATCGGCGGGAAGGATTACGTTTACAATAACTGGATTGCAGGCGACGATAACGCCGTTTCATTCAGCATTTACGATGAAGCGGGAATTCGGGAAGTGCGATTGTCCGGCAACGTCATCGAAGAGAAGACGTGGACGGCTACAACGCCCGGGCAAATTACGGCAAGCGACTTTTCCACGTATTTTGACGTCGATACGACGCATGCGGTTGAAAGCGGCATTCAGTATAAAAACTACAAACTCAAAGACGGCGCGCTTAAAATCAAAAGTAAAGAAAAGGGCTTAAAAGAAGCGCGCTTAACAGTCGCAGTTACCGACGGCTCTGAGCAAAAATACGTTACGACGCAGGAGATTGTGCTCCGCTGCGATAACGATGCGCCGCAGGGCGATTTTGGAAAAGTGCTGTGGTCGGGACGGGCGAACTTTTACAATAAAGAAGTAACGGATCCCAATGACCGCGCGCGTTATCCGCTTACAACGAACGCTAATTCCGCGAAAAACGGCGGCAAAAAACTCAAACTTTTCGTGCAGGGAAAGGCGTACGGCATTGCGTCAGTCGATATGGCGAATCACAAATTGACGCTTGACGGAAGCGATCAGCCGGCGGGCGGCTCTGGAATTCCGTGCGTGCTGTACGAACAGGATATTTATATTTTTAATGACCCCGATACGTACGGAATTCAAGGATTTTGCTACGACGACGGCTCAGGCGTCAGTCCTTCGAACATTTCCGCACAAATCGGAAGCGCGACGATGAACAGCAGCGATTTGAACATCGCGTTCCTTGAAGGCGACTATTTTAAGTGGACGGGTAAAATCGACACGTCGAATGAAGATGGAGAAAAGAAATTAAAACTCGGCTTTAAAGACGATTTGGGCAACGAGTACAAGCCTGAAGTCGACGTGCAGGTGAAAAACAAGCAGTTTAAAGTCAAAAAAATCACCTACGAGACGGACGTGGATCAAAGCGGCTCCATCAGCGACGATAGCGCCATCGGTTTGGTGGAAAAAGTTGAGTCCACGGCATTTAAGACGCCGACGAGCGACCGCACGCACAGCTGCATAAGCGAGCTGACTGATCAAGGTTTTATTTTTACCTCGGAAAATCATTCTTCTATTAAGATGGACTTGGAAAACGGAGAGGCGTCAAAGTGCGATGTTAAGTGCGGATCGGAAACGATAAAGACCGCAGATCCGTTGACCGACGGCAAGATAACGTTTTCGAAGTCGGAATTGGAAAAAATCAAAGCCGCAAGCGAAGATAAATTGACAATCCGCGTTTTCCAGAGCGGGAAGACCGTCTCTCCGAACGACTGGTACACGGAAGTGAAAGTGCCCGTCAAAGTTGAAATTGAAGACAAAAAGACGCCTGCCGCCGCCGCGCTGCCTTTTTATTGGAACGGCATGAGCGACAACAGCGTTGAGGGCAACAAGGGCGATAACGGACACATTGAAATAAAATCGGATAAATCGCAGGTTTCCGGCAAAGTGATTGTGCGCGGAACGGCGTGGGACGACCGCTTGCTGCAAACGCTCACGGTTTCATGTGCGAGCCAGACGTTTACGGCGACTTACAACAAGAGCAATAAAAACTGGACTGTTTCCCCGTCGGCTGAAACAAGCGGCATGAAGCTTGAAGCGGCGACAAAATCGCTGAATACGACGGGGCATTACGCGGACTGGACGCTTACGTGGGATACGAGCAAAACGGCAAGCGGAGACAAAACGATAACGATCTCGGCAAAAGACAACGCAAGCAAATCTTCTAGTACGACTGCCAGCTCGGAACCGACGGAAGAGACGGTTACGCGGACGAACAATCAAGCGCTTACGCGCACTCAGGCGATGTCCTTGGGGCAGCTCGTTTGCTTTGTCGACTCAGCGCAGACGGACAAAGATATCGGGTATTTTGCGCGTCTTACTCAAAAAGGCGGTTCCGGCAGCGAGTGGAGTTTTAAACGCACGACGGAACCGACCGGCAGCGGAACGACATCCGGCGTACCGGAAACGTTTATCAAGTGCAAGGTCTACAATCCCGAATACAACAAGCCTTCCGTAACGGTGCAGGTTGTGCCGTACATCACGGGCATTGAGGTTACCGGAGCGACGGCGATTGAAGGGCTGAAGCAACGCACGCTTTTGGGGCATTATCCGGCGCGCACCGATAAAACGCTCACTGTGAAAGGCTTTAATTTGACTGGAGCGACGTTTACGATTAACAACGCTTCATTTACGAATAACTCAATGCCGACAAAATCCGGCGCGGTTGTTGCGACTTCAAGCGGCGTTCAGTCCATCAATAATACGAACAACAACGCGAAGGAATACAACAAAGGTAAAAATTCCCGCATAAACGGGCTTCTGTCGGAAAACGACGACGTTTTTGCCGACGTGTGGGAGTTCAGCAAGGAAAACGACGCGATTAAGCCCGATGACGGCAAGCTTTCCGGCGTGGTCATGCGCATTTCTCCGTCAAACGGAATGCTCGGCTTTTCGTTCAACAACGGAACGAGCCGCTTCAACATGCCGGAGAAAGACAGCAAGTCGCAGCGCATGATAGAGCGCAACTGGGACACCTACGGCAACGGCACGTTTATTTTTACGTCCGACGGTACGCCGATTGGAGTTGCTTCCGGCCGCGACTTGAATACGGAGAATTCGCCGAAAGCTGCGGGCTTTTTTACATATTATAACAAAGACGCGACGGTCGGAGATAATGCTGGAGCCAATTACAGCGGCGGAACCGGACGCATTCGGCTTGAATGCATCGGCGTTCGACCGAATACGTCTCTTGATAGAGCTCCGATATTGGCGGATCAAGACCGGTTTTTGTCTCCGTGTTTTGTTGCTCCGACGGCTTCTAAAATTTATTTGGCGTATTTTGACAATATCACAAAACAGATCCGCTTTCGGAATACGAACCAGCTTTCTCATGAAAATGCAAGTTATCCGTCAGGTGTTCCCAACGATTCGAATGATGGAAGCAACTGGAGCCGCTTTGCAGGCAGCGGCGTTAAATTCGATAATAGCGCACACATGAGCGTTGATTCTACGAAACCGAAGACGTCTTCCGGCAGTCGAGAAGCGGCAGGACGGCATTTGTGCCTCGGCATAAAACCGAATGATTCGTCGAGTTCGCCGACAATTCACATCGTCTGGTACGATGAAGAGCAGTCCAAACTGCGCTATGCCAAAACGTCCAATCCCGACGCCAATCCTCCCACGTGGACGGACATTCAGGAAATCGATAACGGCGGCAAGTATTGTTCGATGGTTATCGACAGTGCGGGCGACGCGCATATTGCGTACCAGACGGCGGACAGTCATTTGGGCTACGCGCTTTTGAAAAACGGCGTAATTACCAAAGAGGTGATTGACAGCTACAATATCAACGGAACGGGCGTTACGATAAGTCTTGACGCGAGCGGGAAGCCCGTCATCGGCTACTACGCCAATTGGCAGCAAAAAGCGCGCATCGCGTACAAGGTCAACGACAAATGGGACGTTGCGGTTGTGCCGTCCGCCTATGCGGTTGACGACGGACGCATTAACGCGTGCGGCTGGCACGGTATCACGAACAAGGGCTCCAGCACGTCGATAACGAAAACCGGCGAAAAATGGTTTGCAAATAAGGACGGCATGACGCCCGTCGGTTACGCGGTAACAAACGGCTTCCAAAGCCAAATAGAAATCGCGCAAATGCGTTGATGAGTGCAGCTGCGGGCAGTTGCTACGATATTTGACAGATAGAGCGGTGTCCTGCCCGCACAAGTTTGCTATCGCAAACTTGCAGGAAACGAGGGTAGCAGGTGACGGTATGAAGGAGTCTCGCGGCGT
>JBQNBN010000081.1:0-12790 GCA_052169915.1 Treponema sp. | reverse complement strand
TTACTCAAAACAAAACGCAATATTTTTATTAGGAGCTTTAGCGTGAAACTCACAAAAGAATTCACCGGTCTTGAAAAATCATCTGTAAAATTATCGGTAACGGTAGCAAAAAAAGACGTGCAGGACGTATACGGCACGATAACGGCAAAATATGTCAAAACCGCCCAGATTCCCGGCTTTCGGAAAGGACACGTTCCGGTCAACGTGCTGGAGCGCAAATTCGGGGACGCGCTGAAAGCGGATGCGATGAACGAACTTATCGATAAGTCGCTCAACGAAATATTTGAAAAAGAGACGGAAAATCGCCCGCTGCCGTACGCGCAGCCGATTATGGATAAGGCTCCCGAATTCGATGTGAACAAAGATTTTTCATACGAAGTTACCTATGACGTATTCCCCAAAGTGTCCGTAAAGGATTTTTCCGGCATCACGGTCAAAGAACCCGTAGTTGCAGTCGGCGATAAAGAGATTCAGGACGAATTAAAAGCGGTGCAGGAGCGCAACGCCGTCGTTATGGATAAAAAGGACGGGGAAGCCGTTGAAAAGGGCAATATCGTAACAATCAATTACAACGAACTTGACGGCGGCGACAAAGAAATCGAAGGTTCAAAGCGGCAGGACTTTGTATTTACAGTCGGAAGCGGCGAAAATATTTATAAAATCGACGATGAGATAGTCGGAATGAAAAAAGGCGAGACAAAGCGCATTACAAAAACGTATCCGAACGACGAAAAAGATACGGAACTTGCCGGTAAGACGAAAAAAATCAGCGTAACGGTTACGGCGATAAAAATCCGCAATCTTCCTGAAATCGACGACGAACTTGCGCAGGACGTCAGCGAAAAATACAAAACGCTCGACGATATGAAAAAAGACATTGCGCGCAATATGGAAAATGCGAAAAATCGCAAAATCGCCGAACTGAAAAATAATTCTTTGCTTGAGCAGCTTGTCGAAAAAAATAATTTTGACATTCCTTCTTCGATGCTTGCGGCGGAACTCGACGGCCGCTGGCGCATGATGGCGCAGCAATTCCAGACGACGCCGGAGCAGCTTGAGCGGATGGTTACGTCTTCGGGACAGACGAAGGAAGCCATGCTGGGCGAATGGACGGGCGACAGCGAAAAAATGCTGAAAACCCGCATTATAGTCGACAATCTTTTGAAAGAGCGCAATATTTCCGTAACGCCTGAGGAAATCGAAGAGCGGTACAAGGAAATTGCCGATGAGGGCGGCATTACGGTTGATGAAGTAAAAAAACATTACGACGATCCGCGCTCAAAGGAATATTTGATTGACGATACGAAAGAGCGGAAACTCTACGAGACGCTTTATAAGGAAGTAAAAGTCGTAAAAGGCGATAAAATGACTTTTGCAGAACTGTTTGCCGCGCGTTAACAGCGCACGGTTAGAGGGAATGCGCTGCACTGCGCATTCTTTTTTTTGACGGAACCTAAAACGTATCGTTATATTGAACCTGTTTAGCAGCAAAATTGTTGAACAGGTCTATTGCATAAAAGATTTATGAGGATTTTAGAGTTATGAATGAAAAAATGCATTCTTTGGTTCCTTTCGTTATCGAAAAAAGCGGAAGCGGAGAACGCTCCTACGATATTTATTCGCGTCTTTTAAAAGACAGAATCGTATTCGTGGACGGAGAGATACGGGACGAAACGGCGGATTTGGTCGTAGCGCAGATTTTGTTCCTTGAGTCGGAGAATCCCGACAAAGACATAAGCGTATACATCAATTCGCCTGGCGGCTCGGTTACGGCGGGACTTGCAATTTACGACACCATGCAGTACGTCAAGTGTCCGGTGCAGACGATTTGCCTCGGACAGGCGGCGAGCATGGGCGCGTTTTTGCTTGCAGGTGGCGCAAAGGGGAAGCGGTACGCGCTGCCTTCCGCCCGCGTTATGATTCATCAGCCGTGGGGCGGCGTGCAGGGACAGGAAAGCGATATTTCCATTCAGGCAAAAGAAATCCTGCGCTTAAAAAAACTGATGATAGAATATTTTGCCGCGAATATCGGAAAACCGGAAGAAACGGTGGCAAAAGACATGGAGCGCGATTTTTATATGTCGGCGGACGACGCCCTGTCTTACGGAATTATCGACAACGTCTACCGGCGTGAGGGGAAAAAATAATGAAGCCGTTCGGAAAAGGTCCCATATTTTGCTCGTTTTGCGGAAAGCCCGGCGATGCGACGCGGAAACTTGTTTCAAACTCCGCAGGAAACGTTCACATTTGTTCAAACTGTCTCAATATCTGCAAAAGCATTTTGGAGCAGGAAGACGATGAACTTTCTCCCATCGAATTGAATAACGTTCCGACTCCAAAGGAATTTAAAGAATATCTCGACGAATACATAATCGGGCAGGACAGAGCGAAAAAAGTCCTGTCGGTTGCCGTTTACAATCATTACAAGCGAATGTCGATGCAAAAGGCGATTAAAGGCGATAATGACGTGCAGATTGAAAAGTCGAACGTGCTTTTAATCGGACCGACTGGATCGGGAAAGACGCTCCTTGCAAAGACGCTCGCGCAGAAACTTAAAGTTCCGTTTGCGATTGCCGACGCAACGACGCTTACGGAAGCAGGCTACGTCGGCGAAGACGTTGAAAATGTGCTTTTAAAGCTCATCAATGCTGCCGACGGCAATATTGCGGCGGCGGAGCGCGGCATTATCTTTATCGATGAAATCGACAAAATCTCGCGCAAAAGTGAAAACACGTCCATCACGCGCGACGTCTCAGGCGAAGGCGTGCAGCAGGCGCTCCTGAAAATCATCGAAGGGACGACTGCAAACGTGCCGCCGCAGGGAGGAAGAAAGCATCCCAATCAGGAAATGCTCAGCATCGACACGACGAATATTTTGTTTATCCTCGGCGGCGCGTTCGTGGGGCTTGAAAAACTTATCGAACAGCGCACGTCGGAGCGCGCGATGGGCTTTGGCTCGAACGTGGGGCAGGTTACGGAAGAAGAGCGCATGAATCTTTTAAATCTTTGTACGCCCGACGATTTGGTAAAATTCGGCATCATCCCCGAACTTATCGGACGTATGCCGGTTACGGTCGCGCTGAAAGAACTTACAAAAGAAGACTTGGTATCGATTCTCACCGTGCCGAAGAACGCGATTGTCAAACAGTTTCAAACGTCGTTTAAACTTGATGACGTTGATCTTTCGTTTACCGACGAAGCGATTGAAGAGATTGCCGACGAAGCGATACGGCAGAAAACCGGCGCGCGCGGGCTCCGTTCCATCGTGGAAAAACTTTTGACCGACATAATGTACGAGATTCCCAGCATAAAGGGGCACAAAACGCTCCGGATAACGAAAGACGTCGTTCATGCGCGCGGCAATATCGAACTCAACGATATGCTGAAAATAGAACAAAGCGCGTAGGGGGAGAGGGCTGCGGATGGGGAGAACTTTATTTGGAAGATTTAACAGCGTTTCCCATCCGCGCGAGATTTTGCAGTTTGGATTTTCTATATAAAAAGTGTGTTCGCGCAATGATGGAAATGCTCTAAGCTCTGCCGTCGCTCCAAAACTCAACTTTCACGGCAACAATCAAATACTATTTTCATCGAGTTTTCTGGAGAAAACTCGGGAGGGCGGCACTCCGATAAGTCTCTCAAGTTCCACAGCAACCGCCCGCCATTCCTCATTAATCGACTTATTCCCCGCCGTTTTGAAACGTAAAATCCTTTAGGAAAAATTCGGGATCGACGGCGCCTATATTGAGACGAACTTCCCAATGCAGGTGCGGACCGGTCGCAAGTCCAGTCGAGCCTGAAAGTCCGATTTTTTCCCCTTGTTTGACGTACTGCCCTTCCTTTACCGCAAGGGAATCCAGATGGTAGTAAAGGCTGTAAAGCCCCGGCAGGTGCTCAACGACGACGCTCCAGCCGGTGGAAATGCGGTTTTCCGCCATCACGACTTTGCCTTCAGCGCACGACTGCACAAGCGTCCCCGTCGGCACGCCGTAATCGATTCCGTAATGCAGGGACGTGCTCGTTTTTTTGTCGGTGTACTCAAAAATCCGCCGGTCGCCGAATGTCGCCGTTATGCGTTTTGACGCGACGGGAGGCGTAAAGGCTTTGAGCGCGTACACGTCTTCCGGCATGACGGTTTCAAGAAGCGCGTTGAGTTTTTCGATTTGGGCAAGGCGCTCGGCTCCCATATTTTTTCTAATCCCTGAGTTTTTTGCGTCGAGCGGAATGCGTTCGGAAATAAATTCCCGAGCCTGCATGACAAGAGGAAGCGACAGTTCCTTGTCGGGAACGCCGGCGGCGGAAAGGATGATTTTCAGCGAATACTCGTCGGCGTCCGTGTACCACGTAGAAAGCGGAATGCCTGCAATCATGTCCGCTGCCGCCGCTTTGCGGTTTTTGGGATTGGCAAAGAAAAACTGCGTCGAGTCGACTTTTTTATCCCCTTTGAAAAGCTGCATAACGGCGGCAGCGTCCTGCACGGTCTTTTTAGGCGCTGCGCGGGAAATCTTTATCGAAAGCCGCGCAAATACCGCCTCTCCGGGCTTTACGATATCGTTATACAGAACCGTACCTGAATATGCAGAGGTTTCAAAATCCGTTTTTCCGGCAGCCGAAAGCGATTGCGCTGCGGCAAGCGCAAAAATTGCAAAAACATAAAAAAATCTTTTATTCATATCTCTGTCCTTGATTATATAATAGTAGATAACAAGGAATTTTAATAGACGGATATTCCTAATTCGTAATTCATGGCGCGTAATGAGGAATTGAGAGGGTGGAAGGGAAAAAAGTTTAACAAATGCGTAACTAAGGGGGCATCCGCGAGTTTTGCCGCAGACAAAATCTTGTGCAGGGCGGGCGGTTTTTACGGTATTTGAATGATGTAACGGTGTTCCGCCCTTCCAAGTTTTGTCATTCGACAAAACTTGAGGGAAAAAGGTGCTTGGGGTGCAGTCCGCACAATTATGCTCTCCGCATTCCTAATCCCCCGCCATCTCCCGTTTCGCTTCGCCGGGGCTTTTGCCGGTGTATTTTTTGAACACGGAGCAAAAATATTTGTATTCGGAAAAACCGCAAATGAGCGCGACTTCATACATGAGGTAGCAGCCGTCCTGCAAAAGTTCAAGCGCGCGGCGGATTCGGCGCATATTCAAAACGTCGATAAAGGTTTTACCCGTATACTCTTTGAATTTACGCGAAAGATATTCCGCGCTCACGCCTTCCTCTTGTGCAATCGCTGCGGGACTTAAAGGCTCTGCATACGAGACGAGGATTTTTTTAAGCGCCGCTTTCACCTGCCGAACGGGACACGCATCCATCGCGCGCCGAATGTCAAAGTCCTCTATCAGAAAGGGCAGACGAGAATTTGCCGCTGAACTTTGCCGTTTTATAAAGTCGCCGTCGCTCTCCAATTCCTTTTGAATTTTTGCAATCGTCCGGCGCAGCGCCGCTTCGTCCACCGGCTTCAGTAAGTATTCGAAAACGTGCAGGCTGACGGCTTTTTGCGCATATTCAAAGTCGGAATAGCCGGTCAAAATAATCGCCTTAAACCGGAAACGCGCAAGGCAGTCTTCAACCATTTGAATTCCGCTTTTCTTGGGCATTTTTATGTCGGTGAGGACGATGTCGGGGCGGAGCGCGTTGATGATTTTTTCGCCCTCTTCCCCGTTGTGCGCCGAACCTGCAACCGCGCAGCCCATCGACGCCCAGTCGATAACGTGGATAAGCCCCTGCCTGATGATGTCTTCATCTTCTACAATCACGACGTTCAGCATTTCATCACCCCGCTATCAGGAGGGAGTTGAATTAAGTCCGACTGCCGCTTTATGCGCGGCAAAAGGAGTGAAACTTCCGTCCCTTGATTTTCCGTGCTGACGACGGTAATGCCGTAAGGTTTTCCGAACATCAGCAAGAGCCTCCGGTGCACGTTATACAGTCCTATGTGGGATGCGCCGCCGCCTTTATACATGCCGTCAAGCAATTCCCGCAAGTTTTCTTCAGGAATGCCTTTGCCGTCGTCTTTTATTTTGATGCAAAGATTTTCGCCGGCCGTTTCCGCCGTGATTTCAATCGTAACGCGCTCGTTTTCTTCCAGTCCGTACTTAATGCTGTTTTCGATAATCGGCTGAAAAATCAATTTGGGAACGCGGCAGACGAGGACTTCGGGAGAAAGACGAATGCGGCAGTTGAGCCTGTCTCCGAACCTCGCCGAAAGAATTTTCAGATAATTTTTGACGTTTTCAATGTCTTCGCCGAGCGGCACGGTTTCATTTCCCTGCCGGATACTGTAACGCAGAAGACTTGAAAGGCTCATGATAATCGATTCGACTGCAGCGGGGTTTATCCGGCTCATAAAGCGCGCCGTTTCAAGCGTGTTGAATAAAAAATGCGCGTTAAACTGCGATTCCATCTGCCGCAAGTTTGCGGCAATCGCTTCTTTTGACTGCTCTTCATTGGAGCGCATGAGGGCGACAAGACTTTCAAGCATGGCGTTGTAGGACTTTCCGATTATTGCAAACTCTTCGGGACTGGAAATGCTGAGCCGCTTTTGAAAATTGCCGTCCGCCGCTTCTTTAAACGCCTGCACGATTGTATCGATGAGCCGCGTTTTTTTATCCGCGATAAAGCGCGCCGTCCGCCAAATTGAAAGCGTTACGATTGCAAAAATCCCCGCGGCTGCCGCCGCAAGCAGCGCAAATATTCCAGCGTCTTCTTGAACGCTTTTTGCGGCGTACAGGGTAAAGCTTTCGTGCCGGAGAGGCTGTCCGCGCACATAAAAAAGGCGTCCGCGGGCACGGACAAAGCCCTGTTTCCCGCACACCGATAAGTCCGCCTTACCGAGCCTGCCGGTAAAAAGCGCAGCGTTTGACGCGTAAATGCGATCAAAGTCGTCCGTAAGCGCAAAAAGGACGCCGTATTTTTCCGCAGCGGAAAGCACCGCGCCTGCAGAAATTGCAAACGCCGCAAAGCCCTGTCCGCCGTCAAGTCTCCTACACACATACAACGCCGGAAAGTCCCCGTCTTTATCGTACTGCAAAAAAATTCCTGAATGCCGACTGCGCAAAAAATAATTTTAAAACAAACTGCGCGTTTTTCCATCGACTGAGTTCTGCTGTGCGCGGTGCGTATTCGGATGAAAGTCGAAGGTCAAAACTTGAGTCGGTAAGATAAAAAGTCCCTTTGACGCTTTGCGCATTCAAAAAGCGGTAGAGTTTTTCGTTGAATCCCGCAGCGTAATCCGCTTCCTTTGCGGCGCGGAGCGGTTCAACGCCGGAAAACGAGGCTAAAAAGTCCGCATAATTTTCCAGCGCCGTATCCATCTCTTGAGCGAACGCCGCTGCCGTCCGTCCGATTTCCGCAGCAAGCGAATGGCGCCAGAGCGTATACGCGCACAAAAGAAAGACGAATACCGCTGCCGCTGACGGGATAAGCGAATGCGCGATGAGACTTTGCCGTAATTCGTCTTTGAACCGTTTTTTCTTCATTTTATAACCGTGTTTTGTACGCACCAGTCTGCCGCGCCGAGCATCATCAGCATCGAGCGTTTATTTTTTCCGCTATTATCTTGTCGTTCTTTTTCATCGATGCGCCGTCAAAAAAGCTCAACACAAGCGACGCACACAGTTCCCTTTTTTGCCCGCCCATCAACTTAATAAAATCCCATGTCGTTTTTAATATAGTGCCTCCAACAGGTTTCTACTATTTTAATCATTTTTCCGCTCGGTGTCCGCAAATCAGCGAAACATTGTCTTCCCGCAATATATTTTGGCTGAAAGCATAAGCGAGGGAAATAAATGAGCCCCATTACATTTTTTAATTATGATAGTGTGATTTCGGGCGTGCCGGTTTACACCGCATAATTATGTGCTGCAACGTAAACTGTCGGGCTTTGCGCTTGTAGCTTTTTGCCGTTACTGCATTATATTAGCAGTGTTTCTCCTCACGTCGAAAACTGCTTTTGCTACGTATCAACGGCAAAAAAGCTACCGCTGCAATCCCTCACGCTGTCCAAGAATTGACATCCTTGTATATTTGTTCACTACAAGCTTGACGTAACACAAATTTATTTCTCTGACAGAACGTTAGAGATCGCCTAACAAAAACAAATTTTGTACAAGAATATATATTATTGTATATATCTACCTTTTAAGGTAGCAAATACTTAGTATATTTTATTAGTCAGCAAAATATTAGAAAACTATTTCTGATAATCATATTGAAGAGATGCTAATTTCATTTGAAAAGCCTCTGCTATTTGTTGTTTGACGCGATATTCAATGTGATGCATATCTGTGAATTCTTTAAGTAGTCGTTGAATAATATATTGGACAGAAATAGAAAATTCTTTATATTTCTTCTTTGCATCTTCAACAGGAAATGATTTATTATACCACATCTGACTTTGCAAATACACACAATATGCAAAAGGATTATTAAGTTCATCAGAAACTTCTTTAATTATCTTCATCATAGTTTTTGATCCTGCAGAATCCGCTGTCTTTTTTATTGTAGCATAAATAACAGACAAATTAAAAAAAGAAAAAAATTGATGTATATATTCAGATAATTCTTTTCGTGTAAGAGCACCTGATTTCATACCTTCTATGCGTTTAACAATAACTTCAGTGAAATCATCTTCATGTTTTTTAAATTCTGAAAGAAACATGCGGCATATTCTTCTATATGCATTAAAAGCATTTAAATAACATTCTTTTAAATGCTTTTTTTCAATCTCTCCGCTATGATTTTTCAAAATATGTCCCATTACTTCGATTGTACTAATTGCTTTTTTCAATTTTTCTAATTCCGTCTTTAGTGCCTCAGAGAGTTTCTCATCCTCAGTTTCGGTATCGCTCATACTGAGATTTTCATCGTCTTCTTTCAATTGCTTTTCTCTTATTTCATGAGATCGATCGTATTTCTCAATAACTACAGTATTTAATCTATTTGCATAATCATCGATATGTTTTACTTCTTCTTTAGTTAAATTAATTTCATCAAATTCATCATATAGAACCATTGTATTAAGTAGCACTTCTTCAAGAAGACGAATGTCTTTTGAATGATGCACTAAAAATATACCTATATAGGCATTCATTTTAATATGAAGATTATTATAAATCTTCTCAATATAATTAAATATGTTACGGTCAGTTATTTTATCTGATAGATATTTTGCCACAAAATAATGATAAAAATAAGAGGCATAAAATTCATATTGGTTAATAGAATTTTTATAAAATACATTTGAGTATGATATTTTTTTAATAAAATATTTTATTTCAAATGGTAAATTATATTCTTCCGAATAACGATTTAAAAAATTTATAAGTTCATCTTCAGTAAATGAAGATATTTCAGCTTTATAAAAATAGAATGAAATATTCGATAAAACATTCAAGAATGAACCAAGTTCTTCGTCGGGAATATTCATTTTTCTTAAAGATATGTATATCAAAGCCTGATAACAATGTCCTTTAGATGTTAACTCTCCATTAAGCGGAACAAAATCAGATTTTGCTGCGAGAACCGTCAACATATAAAACGGTCTAAATGGAATTATTCCTTTAATAAAGGTGGTTTCTAAATATTCTGCAAGTTCATCTGCAGTATAATAGTTATCATCATTGATTTTGTTAAAATTTAACCATTTTTCTATTATTTTTGTTCTTAATAAATGCCCAAAATCAGTTATGGAATATAGTTTATAAGAATCTACAATTCTTTGTTTCTCAATAGAAGAATTAAAAAGTGAATCGACCATAATAATCGTAAATGTATTTTTCTCTTTTTTTAAATAGTCAATATAGTTTCTTTGATCTATATCATCTAATAAATGAAAGTCATCAAGAATATATATTTTTATTTTAGTATCAAAATCGGATGTATATTTTTCTCCATATTGTATTTGCAATGCTTTCTCTACTTTACCACTAAAATTACCTTTTTCGTTAAGAGTAAAATGAATATATACCGGAATATAGAACTTGCTATCATATACCATTTTGTAAAAAACTTTACATAAACTTGTCTTACCTGTTTGGTCATCACCTGCTATTATGATATTGGATGGAACTTTTATGAATGATTTAATAATTCCTTCGGAAGAAATTTTCTTGACAGACGACTTAGATTCAGGCTCTTCTATTATTAAATCGGGGTATACATAGAATGATGTCAAATTACTTGTAGTATTTTTTACTTTATATACAAATTCGCTTGCATCTAAAAAAGTTTTAAAAGCATCAGTAATGACATAATCTTCGTTATTAATTATTTTTTCTATAATTGGAATATTTTGTATTCCTTGTATATTTAAAAATATTAAGTTATTATAATCTTTTACTTTAAATCCATACTTTGTATATTCAGCTTCTATATAAAATGATTGATCAAATACTTGTTTATAAAAGTCGTTACTAATTGCTATCACGCAATTACATTCTAAATTATTTTTTAACAATTCTTTCAAGCAAGCTGCATCCAAATATCTCGCAGCAACATTTATTCCATCCCCTAAGAAACCATCAGTATTAGTTGTTTCAGTAAAGAGTTTTTGATCTTTTGAAACTTTCCCAACATGTACTACCATTCTAAATCTTATTTTCTTATTTTTATTTGCTTCTTCTCTGATTTTATATACTGCTTTTAATACGTCTTCATAATTACCTGTATCAATTAAAATGAATCCGCCGTCTCCGGCATCAATTATCTCTTTTTTTTTAAATATTTCAAAAGCATTAGTTGCATTGTTTATTATTTTTGACAGAATATTTCTTTTTGACTGCATTTCATCGGTTCGTTCCGTTTGTGAATATCGCTCAATATCAATACCAATTATTACCCCATACATATATATCACCTCTTTTATGCTATTTGTATAATTATATTGTTTTCATTCTAATATTCAATACCTAGAATTTTCTTTGTATCATCAATTTGTTTAGCGCGCTCTTTTGCTATTTCAAAATAATCATGTTGATGAGACAGCTATTGAGCTCATGCGGCCTAGCATCTCCCAAACAACACAATTGAATGTGTATTTATTTTTCTCCAATTCATTACAAATGCGTCGTGCAAAGCATCCTCAACGTACAATCTACCATACATACACAAATCCCGATTTTTCTCTATCTATGCTGTACAAAATAGGCATCGATTTCCGGGCGCAATTCAATTCCGACTTTCTCAAAAATATTCAACAATGCTTCGTATGATCCGGTGCCGCCTAAAAAATCCCAAAATTCTGCTGCAACTTTTAACTCATATTCCAAATCAATCATCCCGCGCATTGTCCAGCGGCTGTATTCTTTCGGTTCATACGGGTTATACGGGATTGCAAGGAGTGTATGGATATGAGCTTTCGGATGTTCAGCAAGCGTTACTGCAGCCCATTCCAAAAGCGTACGTTTAAATCCTTTAAATTCCCCGATATTCGGTTTAGCGGTTTTTATATCGATAAGGAAAATTTCATCATTCTTTGAAACAAGTTTTATATCAACCTTTGCCGGCTTTACCTCTTTCATTTCCCCTTCTTGGCATACCGCCCGTATCCGCTCAATTTCTTGAAGTTTGTTCGGTAGGTGCCGTCCTGTTTCAAGATCGTCCATAATAGTCTGAATAATATTTTGCGCTTCACTTGAAATAGTTTTACCGGCCGTTTGTTGCTTTTCAGCGCTTTTAAATGCTGTTTTTGCAAGAGCAACCGCCACCGGTTCAAAAATAGTTGTACCGAAATTCGTATTTAGGGAATGAATAAACGAAAACAATGCCATTCTGTCTTTTCCTAACAAGCGGGTATGAAAAGGCATAACGGCAGGTTCGGGATTATAATGCGTAAATTTATTCCGCAAGCTCTGTTTCAAAATATCTTCGACCTGTATTATTTGTTGATTAGATAGTGACATTTTGTATTTCCTCTATTAGTCTTTCTGTCTTTGGTTTTGAATATAAACCTCTTCTCTCAAATAAGTAATTTTTACTATTTAAAATGGTAACTGTATTTTTTAAAACATTAATAGCATTTTCTTTTATGCCTAAGTATTTTATTTTTTCATTAATAGAGTTTTGATGTTTTTCTAGAAGAATATTACAAGCCATTAGTATATGCATGTCCATTGTTTTCGATTTCATTGTTATATTACCATTAACTAAAGAATGGTTAAACCAAAACCATAAGACAGCACAATAATAGTAGAGATTTGCCTCATGTTTAGAGCCATTGAAAATTTTACCTTCTTTTTGAAACTTTTCTATTACAGAAATAGCATTACTTTTCATTTCATGAGGCCTTTGCAAAAACACAGAAATAAATACTCTTGCTAATGTTTCAATATTTATTCTACTATACGGTGGAATAACATTTACATGTTGGCCTCTAAGTCTTTCAAAATATAAATGAAAATCATTCTCTTCCTTGCCTAAGAAATAGGTTTCAATTTTTTCATGAAAATCATTTAAAGATTGTAAATCTTTGTCGATTGAATTTTGATTGTTTGCAGCGTAAATAATCATTTTTTTTAAGCTAATATCTTTTGTAGAAATTATTTTAGCAACAACTTCAATGTTATCAATGCTATTTTCATCACTAGATTCTTTGTACTTTTTGAATAATTCATTTGTAGTCTGACAACCGTTAATGATTCTTGGAAATGTTAAGGTAAATTCTTTATCCTTTACAGGATGACGCTCAATTTTATTACAAATAATAGTTAAACCGTTATTCAAAAAGGGAAAATAATTCCTTTCTGAATTAGAATCTAAAGTTTTTTTTATATCGATATTCACAGGAGTT
>JBQNBN010000080.1:0-12915 GCA_052169915.1 Treponema sp. | reverse complement strand
TTTACGTGGAATTGCAGCAGGTTAGCCGGTTTAAGGGGAAGAATTAATGCGTAATTATGAATTCCCAACTCTTAATCACAAACCGCCTTGACGTCTCTTCTTTATTTTGTGATAATGCCGCATATTTTAGGTGAAGGAGTCCCATCGTGCCTTGTGGAAAAAAACGGAAACGCCAGAAGATGGCGACGCATAAGCGAAAAAAGATGCTTAGAAGAAACCGTCATAAGTCAAAGTAAGATTTGGCTTTTGTTTAGGCAAGACCGCGAAAGTTTGTAACTGCGCGGTCTTTTTTATCTTTTCTAAAAAAAACGATTTGGAGTTATTACGATACTTTCCGGCATTCAGTCGCCACAAGATTTAAAAAAAATACCTCAAACAGCGCTGCCTCTTTTGGCGGCGGAAATCCGTAAAGTCATAATCGAAACTGTCAGTCATAACGGCGGACACCTTGCGAGCAATCTCGGCGTCGTGGAACTTACAATCGCCCTGCACCGCGTGTTCGACAGTCCGCGCGACGCGATAATTTGGGACGTGAGCCATCAATGTTACGCGCACAAACTTTTGACCGGTCGATACGGCGCGTTTTCTTCCATTCGGCAATACGGCGGACTTTCCGGATTTACGAAAAAAAGCGAAAGCGAACACGACTTTTTCGATACGGGACACGCTTCAACGTCGATATCAAGCGCGTTGGGACTTTTAACGGCGCGGGACTTGCTCAAAACGGGCGGAAAGGCGGTTGCAGTCATCGGCGACGGGGCTCTTACCGGCGGACTTGCGTTTGAAGCCTTGTCGAACGCGGGGCAACTTGCAAAAAATCTCATCGTTATCGTCAACGACAATCAAATGTCGATTGACCAAAACACCGGCGCTATTTCAAGTTACTTGAGCCGCCTGACGATGACTTCGTCTTACCAGTCGATACGGCGGGCAATTGATTTTGTCATCGCCCGCATTCCCGTCTTAAATCCGTTTTTAACGAAATTCGTATTCCGATTTAAGCGCGGATTAAAAGGACTTTTGCTTTCCAACAACCTTTTTGTCGATTTGGGATTTGAATACGCGGGGCACTTAAACGGACACGACGAGCGCGAACTTGAAACCGTGCTTGAGAGAGTCAAAAATATGAACCGTCCGGTCGTCGTGCACGTGGTTACGAAAAAAGGCAGAGGCTACAGCCCCGCAGAAGACCATCCTGAAAGTTTCCACGGCGTCGGCCCCTTTAGTATCAGCGGCGGGACTGTTGAGCGCTTTGATAAATTGAGTTTTACCGAAGCGTTCAGCGGCGCACTGCTTGAGATTGCCGAAAAGAGGCGAGACATCGCCTGCATAACGGCGGCGATGGCAAAAGGAACGGGACTTGCCGTGTTTGCAAACCGCTTTCCCGAGCGCTTTTTTGACGTCGGCATTGCCGAGGGGCACGCGTTGACGTTCGCGGGCGGACTTGCCGCAGGCGGCGTTCTTCCGGTCGTGTGCATTTATTCAACGTTTATGCAGCGCGCCGTAGACCAGATGATTCACGATATTGCGCTCCAAAAGGCGCGCGTCGTGTTTGCGCTTGATCGCGCGGGAGCGGTCTCAGGAGACGGGGAAACGCACCAAGGACTGTTCGACATTGCGCTTTTCCGTCCGGTGCCGGACCTTCAAATTCTCTCTCCGGCAACGGCGGCGGACTTAAAACGCTGCCTTGAATACGCGTGTTCCGATGAGCGCGCCTCTCCGGTCATCCTCCGCTATCCCAAAGCCTCGTGTCCGAGCGAGGCTGACTGTTTTTCCTCTCCGCTTGAATGCGGCAGAGGCGTCCTTGTCAAAGCGGAAAACTTTGCGCCGTCCCTTACAGCCGCTTCTGAAAATGCGGAGAAGCGCGTTTTGTTCGTTACGACGGGTGGAATGTACCGCGAAGTTTTGACTGCGGCGCGCGCCCTTTTAATGGAAGATATTTACGCCGACATTTATTCGTTGCGCTTTATCAAGCCGCTTGACGAAGACTTTTTTTTCAATCTTTCGCGCGCGTATAACGCAGTCGTTTTTGTTGAAGACGGCATTAAAACCGGCGGCGTGTCGGAAGCGCTTGCGTCCGCTTGTGCCGTGCGCGGATTTTCGCATTTTTGTATCAAAGCGTTCGACGAGCGGTTTTATTCGCAGGGGACGCGGGAGCAGGTGCTCGAACAGGCGCGCATGACGGCGGAAGACTTAAAAAAAGCGGCGCTTGAAACGCTCGACGCGGAGACGGGAGAGCCGGACATTCGGTAAAAATGATTTTGAAAATGAAGAAAATTAAAAAGTCCGCATTGTTTGTAAAAATTCAGAATGCGAGGAATACGATTTATGAATGAGGCTTTGTTTATTCAGCCTGCGAAGATGAGCGATATTGACCCGATAATGCGGATTTTTGAGTGCGCCCGCCGATTTATGAATGAGTCGGGCAATTCCCGTCAATGGGAAGCAGACTATCCGTCAAAAGAATTGCTTGAACGCGACATTCAAAACGGAAATCTGTACACGATTGCAGACGGACGCGAGATACACGGCGTATTTGCGCTGATTGCAGGCATTGATCCGACGTATTCGTCTATTGACGGCGCATGGCTGAACGACGAACCGTATGCGACGATTCACCGGATTGCTTCCGACGGAAAAATAAAAGGAATTTTTGACACTGCAGTAGGATACGCAAAACTTTTGTACGAAAACTTGAGAATTGACACGCACGAGGACAATAAAGTTATGCGCCGTTTAATAGAAAAAAACAACTTTCAATTTTGCGGAACCATACGCATTGAGCAGCGCCCAGCCTGCCCTGAGCAGGATACAAAGCGGCTGGCGTATCACTGGAAGCGGGCGGAGCCGGTTTCAATTCACTATGCGTGAGGGGAGCAAGGCGGCTGCGATGAAAGTATTTGATGAAAAATGGCTTGCAGATTCAGTAAGAGGGCGGAAAAACGGCGGACGGTGAAAGATAAAACCTGCGCCGGATTGTAGGGGCGCGCGGAAGCGGGTTACGAAATGAGCGGAAGCGAATGGAGTAATGGAGCCGGAAGGCGGAACCCCGAAAAGCCGGTTACGAGTTCCGGCTGCGCCCTGTCATTTTAAGAGACTTTATGAAAGACGATTAAATAGAAGAGGTTTATTATGGAAGGAAAATCTTTATCTAAAAAGAAAACGCTTTTGGCGGCGCTCGCGGTTGCTGCGCTGACGGTTATCGCCATTGTCGTAATCAATTTGACGAAAAAAAGCGGCGTGCCGATGATGTTCGGCGGCGGAAAGCCCTCCGGAGAAGAGACGCCGCCTGTTTCCGTGCGGACGGCAAAAGCCGCATTTACGACGCTTACGGACTACGTTATCACAAACGGCGAAGTGCAGTCCCAAAGTTCGATAGAGGTCTATCCTTCGATGAACGGAAAACTTGCCGCAGTCAACGTCATGCTCGGTTCGGCAGTGCGCGCGGGCGACGTTATCGCGCGTATCGACCCTTCCGAGCCGGGTACGAACTTTGCGCTTAGTCCCGTCGCCGCTCCGATAAGCGGCAATATCATTTCCTCTCCGCTAAAGCGCGGCGCAAAAGTTTCGACGGCAAGCGTGATTGCCATGATAGGCGACTTGGACAATCTGCAGGTGTCGGCGAATATCCCTGAGCGGTATGTTGCCGAACTTAAAATCGGTCTGAAAGCCGAAGTTTCCCTTGAAGCCTACCCCGACGCCGTGTTTGCCGCGGAAGTTGCGCGGATTTCTCCGGTGGTGGACGCGGCGACGCGCACAAAAACGATTCTTTTGACGTTCGAGAAAAAGGATCCGCGCATAAACGCCGGTATGTTTGCAAAAGTCAAACTGTACACGTCGACTTACGCGGGAAGCCTTACGATTCCCTCCGACGCGGTGATAACGCAGGACGAGCAAAACTACATTTTTGTTTTAAATGACGACGGCACGGTGTCAAAACGCGGCGTTCGGATTGGAAAAAGCGTCGACGGCGTTGTTCAAGTTACGGACAATCTCGCAGAAGGAGAAAAAGTCGTGTACGAGGGAATGCTCTCCCTTGCCGACGGCGTAAAAGCGCGCGACATTGCCAATTCTAAGGCGGACGGGGCAAAGGATGCTGCGGGACGACTGGAAAAGCCTGCGATGACGACAGAAGACGCGCCGCTCATGCAAAACGGCTCTCCCGATTCAGCAGCGGCGGCGGGAACGCAGGACGCGGCAGGAATGACGGCGAAAACGCGGAATGCTCACGTGGCAGGAGAAAACGCTCCGGCGGCGGAGAAAAATACGTCCGGCTCTCAAAACGCCGCTTTCGATTCGGAAATGGCGGCGGAGAAAACTTCCGATGAGGCGGTGAAACAATGAGTCTTTCGCGCAAAACGCTTGAACACCCCGTCCTGACGCTGATTGTCTTTTTCCTTTTGGGATTCGTTTCTCTTTTTACGATAAAAAACATTGCGCTCGGACTTTTTCCCGACGTGGAAGCGCCGTTCGTGCTCGTCATGACGACGTATTCAAAAGCAGGTCCTGAATCCGTCGAAAAGTCGATTACCAAACCGCTTGAAAGTTCTTTAGTGAGCGTCAACGGGCTGAAAAAACTCTATTCCGAGTCGTCGGAAGGCTCATCGACCATTCAACTTGAATTTGAGTACGGCACGAACCTCGACAACGCCGTCTCCGACATCCGCGACAAACTCGACCGCGTGGCGCGCGCCCTTCCGACCGGAGCCGGCTCCCCGATGATATTCAGAATGTCGAGCAGTTCCAGACCGATTATGGATATTGCGGTGCGCGGCAACCGCTCCGTAGACGACATTAAACAGATTGCCGAAGACGACGTTGTCGACATTATCGAACAGGCGGACGGCGTTGCGGAAGCGTCCGTAAACGGCGGACGGAAAAAGCAGGTGTGCGTGGATTTAAGTCAAAACCGCCTCGCCGCCTACGGCTATTCGGTGTCGCAGGTTGCCGCCGCATTGGGAAAACAAAATCTTGAACTCGGCGGCGGAACCTTACGCGACGGGCAGAAAAGTTACGTTGTCCGCACAACCGGCGAGTTTGAAAGCATTGACGAAATCAACAGAACCGTTATTTCAACCGTGAACGGCTACGACGTGCGTTTAAGCGACGTGGGGCGGGCGTATCTCGGCTTTGCGGATACGGCAAGCGAAGTTTACATCAACGGAGAGCCCGGCGTATACGTTTCGATTACAAAGCAGTCCGGCAAAAACACCGTTTCCGTCGCAAACGCCGTGTACAAAAAAATCGATCAACTGAAAACGACGCTGCCTTCGGACATTACGCTTGAAATCATCAGCGACGACACGACGATAATCCGCGATACGGTCAACACGCTTGTCCAGTCGGCATGGCAGGGATTGGTGCTTGCGGTTTTAATCCTCTTTGTTTTTTTGCAGAATTTTAAAAGCACCATCATCATTTCGATTTCAATCCCGCTTTCAATTCTCATAACGCTCCTTGCGATGAGTTTTGCAGGTTTGACGCTCAACATGATGACGCTCACGGGGCTTATCCTCGGCGTCGGCATGATTGTCGACGCGTCCATCGTTATGATCGACAATATTTACGCTTACCGCGCGCGCGGGGCAAAGGCGCGGATTGCAGCCGTGCTCGGCTCTCAGGAAATGATTATGTCCGTCGTCTCAGGAAACCTCACGACGGTGTGCGTCTTTGTGCCGTTCCTCTTTTTTATGAAAGAACTTGAGATGATTGGCCAGATTTTCAAAAGCATGATTTTTACAATCGTCATTGCGCTCGTTTCATCTTTATTCGTCGCAGTCTTTTTGGTGCCGGTGCTCTCTGGCGTCTTTCTTCCTCTTTCGAATCGAAAAGAAAAGCCTGTCAAAAACGCTCAACTCAAAGCCGTGTACGCGTTTTTTCAAACCGGATTGGACAAAATTACGGCTGCTTACGGGCGCCTTCTTGCCTTTGCGCTCAACAACCGGCTTATCACGATTCTTGTTTCAGTCGCGTTGCTTGTCATCTCCCTCGCTTTTGTTCCCACGATGAGAATCGTTTTGCTTGATTTCGGAAACGACGACACGGTAACGCTCAATATTTCAATGCCCATCGGCACGCCGCTTTCCGAGACAAAGCGGATTACGCTCAACTTTGAAGACATTATCAGAAACGAAGTCAAAGGCTATAAAACGATTACGTCGACAATCGGATCCGGCGGCTGGAGGTCGACTTTATCCTACAAAGCGAATATCGAAATCACGCTGCCGGAGTCAAAACGGCAAATCGACAATTCGGAAACGATTAAGCAAAAACTCCGCGCTCATTTTGAGGACTTTACGCAGGCTTCGTTCAGTTTTGAACAAGGCTTCCGCGGGCAGATTGCCGGTTCCGACATCAGCATTGCGCTCCGCTCAAACGACCTCGAATCCGCGCTCGACGTTGCGGAAAAAATCCGCGCGGTCATGGACGGCATTGCCGACATCGGAGAGTCGTCCGTCGATACGGAAGAGGGCTTGCCGGAAGTGGAAGTCGTTATCGACCGCGATAGGGCGTATTCGTTCGGCATTGACGTTACGACCGTCGCCGACGAAATTAACCGCGCAATAAACGGCGTTACGGCGACCGTATACCGCGCAGGCGGCAAAGAATACAACGTCGTCGTCATGTACCGCGAAAAAGACCGCTCAAAGGTTATCGACTTAGAGTCGATGTACGTCCGCGGCGCAAAAGGAATGGTTGCCGTTTCAAACTTCGCGTCTCTCAGGCGCGGACTCGGCCCCGTTACAATCAGCCGGGAAAATCAGCGGCGGATTATCAACGTGTCCGCGAACATCGTGTCAAAGGAAAATGCCGACGTCGTCGAAGAAAAAATCAAAAAAGGAATCGAAACTTCCCTTGTTCTGCCTGAAAACGTGCAGTTGAGTTACGAAGGTTCCGCACGAAAGACAAATGAGCAAAAACGCCTCTACCTTTTTATTCTCGGCGCGGCAATTATCCTCGTCTTCGGCGTTATGGCGGCGACGTACGAGTCGTTTAAGGCGCCGCTGATAAACCTTGCGACAATCCCGTTTATGATAATCGGCGTTGTGTTCATTTATAAAATCATCGGGCAGGCGGTGTCGATTATGGCGATGATAGGGCTCATCATGCTCGTCGGCATCGTCGTCAACAACGGCATTATCCTCGTCGACTACACAAATCTCCTCCGCGGGCGCGGCATTGCGCTCAAAGAAGCCTGCTACCAAGCGGGAATAAGCCGCCTCCGCCCCGTACTCATGACGACTTTAACGACCGTCTTGGGAATGCTTCCGATGTGCTTCACCTCCGACGGACAAGCGGCGCTGGTGCAGCCCATCGGCGTCGCCGTCGTCGGAGGGCTTATTTCAAGCACCTTCGTAACGCTGCTCTTAATCCCCGCGCTCTACTCGCTGATGATGCGGAAAAAGGGGGAGGAAGCAGTGTAATGAGGGACGGGGGAATGCGTAATTTTGTGGGTGGCACGAATGACGGTGAACTGTTTTTGCAAGAGGAAACGGAGCGTCCGTTCGCACGAATTTTTGCTGCCGCAAAAACTTGCAAGAAACTATGCATCTGTGGTAACGGCAGACAGTGAATAGGGGGGGGCAATGCTACAAAGCGCATTTTTACGCCAGTTTTGCAGTATGCAAAACTGGTGCAGGCGGTAACTCCGTTTGCTTTTCAAACTCCGTTCTCTGCCGCCAGCCGCAATTACGAATTAAGCATTCCTCATTCCGAATTAGGAGTGTTCTCTTCAATCATTTGTTTCAATTCCGCGATGGTCTTTATGAGCGGGCGGTTTAGGCGCGTCGGGGTGAGGGAGGCGCGGATTCGATCCGGCATGGGGGGCGTTTCTCCGACGGTGCGGCGGAGAAAGTCAGCGGAAATTGAGGGGTGATCGCGGGAGATGAGGATGGTCGCGGCATCCGCATACGGGTGTGCGGCGGCATACGTTTTATAAGAGGCGTAGGCGCGCACGACGGGAAGGTCGGCATAGACTTGGTATTTTACGAATAATTCTTTTGCCGCGGAAATGGCAGCATCTTCGGTTATGTCGACGGGATAAACGAAATGGCGCATCATCAGCGGGTTAGCGGAAAAAACTTCTTCCAGTCGCTCTAAATTGGATGGAGATGAGGGGTCTGAAGGAATTCTCTCTGCAATCGGAACGATGGAGTCGAGCAAAACGGGATTTCCCAGCGTGTCGGCGGCGAGGGCGTCGGTCGACGGCAGAATAAAACCGTTAACCGGAAGCGCAAACTGCCAACTGTAGAGCCCCGCGACGACTTCGCTGTAGTTTTCCGAAGAGAGCGCGTAAAAAATATCGCCGCAGACGTCGTTCTTAATGCGGGAAAACGCGAAGGTATACAAAAACGCTTGCGGCATAAGGCGCCCGATGTTCGCGGTGTTGGCAACCGTTATGCATCGCTCGGCAATAAAACGGCGGTCGGCGAACGCTTCGCGCATGAGGCGGTAGCAGTCGTCCGCCGTACCGTCAACTTCAAGGGGGAGAATATTGCCGCCGTTCCAGACATAATCGCTTTCTTGCAGTCCGCGGACGGCTCCTTTGGGATAGATGAGCGCGGCTTTGACGTTCTTCTTACCACGCAGCGCAAGAGCAAGACTCGCTCCCAATTCCCCCGTCGTAACGTCAAGAAAAACCGCAGCGCCGCCTTGCAGCTGGAGGACGGTTTCGACAATCGACGCCAGATAGAACGAACCGAAGTCGCGCTGTCTACCGGTCGGGCCGGTTGTGAGGTCGAGCAAAAACAAATTGTCGTCGAGCCGGCGTAAATCCGGCGCAAAGTCAAACGCCCGCGTCGCAATCGTCTCAGAGATGATGGGACTGAACTCGTCGTTGATAAAAGCCGACGTCAGCGTGCCCGCAATGGACTTAAACGGCGTGTTTTCATTGATGTGCAAAATCCATTTGCGTAAATCCTCTGGTTCCGACGGCGCGTAAAGTCCGCCATCCTCAGGCATACAGTCCAAAATCGCATGAGAAAAATCAACCGGAGTGCGCCTGTTCCGCGTGCTCGTGAACTTCATGGGCGCATTATACGCGTATTCGCGCGTTGGTCAAATGAAGGATACGGGGAGGATAATAGATAATGAGGAATAGTCGGGCGGTTATTATGGGGGGTGGCAGCGTTTACGGATTTCCGCCCTATCAAGTTTGTTTGCGACAAACTTGAAAAAACGTATTAAACTCCTAAATGAGCTCTTCCCCCTCCCCCAATTTGCCATTTCTCCCGTTAAATGTTATAACTCGCGCTATGAACAACTTTGCCCGCGTGTTTTTGAACGCGAAAGAGGAACGGGAGGTTTTGCAGGGCTTTCCGTGGGTTTTTGATAACGAAATATCGCACATTAAGTACCGCGAAGGCGAAAACTCCGCGTGGCAGCAAAAAACGCTCCCAGAATCCGGCGTAAAAGACGGCAGCGCGGTAGAAGTTTTTACCAAAGCAGGCGGCTTTATCGGCACGGGAATCATCAACGCAAAATCAAAAATCGCAGTCAGGCTTATCGGCTCCGAGCACGCCGATAAAATCTTCTCCGATGTAAAATCGTATTGGGAAAAACGCATAGCGGATGCCGTCAACATCAGACGCGCGCGTTACGGCGGCGGCGTTTCCTGCCGGCTTGTCTTTGCGGACGCGGACTTTATTCCGGGGTTTATATGCGAACGTTATTGCACGGCGTCAGGCAGCGTCATTCTCGTCGTTCAGTTTCTCGCGCTCGCCTGTGAAGTTTTCAAAAAAGAATTGCTCGGCGCGCTTACAAAATACGCAAAACCTGTCGGAATCTACGAGCGGAGCGACGCCGATGTCCGGCTCAAAGAAGGCTTAGCGGAAACGAAAGGTTGGCTTTCCGCGCCCCAAAACAATCCTGAAACGCTCATTATAATAGAAGAAAACGGCGTAAAATTGCATGTTGACATAGCGGACGGGCAAAAAACCGGCTATTTCCTCGACCAAAAAGAAAACCGCGCCGCCGCCGCGTCGTTTTGCCGCGGCAAACGCGTCCTTGACGCCTTTTCGCACTCAGGCGCATTCGGATTGAATGCCGCAAAACTTGGAGCGCGAGAAGTCATTTCCGCCGACATTTCGCCTGACGCAGTCGCCCTCATAGAAAAAAATATCGCGCTCAACGGTTTTGCTCAAACGATGAAAGCCGTGTGTGCGGACGCGTTCGACCTGCTCAAAAAATATGAAACGGACGGCGAAAAGTTCGACGTTATCATACTCGATCCGCCGGCATTTACCAAAAGCGCGCGCGCCGTCCAAAAGGCGTACGGCGGCTACAAAGAAATCAACCTCCGCGCCATGCGCCTCCTCAATGCAGGCGGCATCCTCATCACCTGTTCATGCTCGCATTTTTTCGACGCCGCGCAGTTTTACGATATGCTCGCTCACGCCGCAAAAGACAGCCGCCGACGCGCCCAAATCCTTGAAAAACGCGGCGCCGCCCCCGACCATCCCGTCCTGCTCGGCTATCCCAAATCGGAATATCTCAAATGCGCAATCTGCCGCGTCATGTAGTTTTGAATTTTGGGGTAGGCGTTGCGCGCTGTCATTCCCCGCACACGCACGGAATCTTCGCTTCTCTCCTTCACGAAGGAATAAGCGGACGTTCGAATTCGTTGTGTTCTCTCTTCCGTGCGTTATGACTTCATCAGATAAATCTTCCGCGCCGGAATCATCCGTCTTTCCAGTCGGAGTTTACAATTCGATAATCGTGCTTGGAACGACCGCCTCGGGAAAAACGAGCGTCGGCGTGCAACTTGCGCGCGCCTTTGACGGAGAAATCATTTCCGCCGACTCGCGCCAAGTCTACATCGGGCTCGACATCGGCTCCGGCAAAGACCTTTCAGAATATTCGGCAGGCGGAAAAGCCGTCCCTTATCACCTCATCGACATCGCGGACTTACGAGAGCGCGAATACAACGTTTTTGACTACCAGCAGGACTTTTACCGCGCATTTGCCGATATACGCGCGCGCGGAAAACTGCCGATTGTCGCAGGCGGCACCGGAATGTACCTTGACGCAGTCGTCCGAAACTACGACTTTGTCGAAGTCCCCGAAAATCCCTCGCTCCGCGCAGAACTCGAAGAAAAAACGCTCTCCGAACTCGGAAAAATGCTCCTTGCATTAAAGCCTGATCTGCACAATAAGTCGGACTTGCTCATCCGCGAACGCGTCGTCCGCGCCATAGAAATCGCCCGCTGTATGCAAAGTCCCCAAGCGGCGTCTCTCCGCAAAAACATGACGCCGCGTCCCGATATCCGCCCGCTCATATTCGGCATAAAACCTGAGCGCTCGCTTTTGCGTGAAAAAATTGCGCTCCGCCTCAAAGAGCGGCTGGAAGCGGGTATGGTTGAGGAGGTGAAAAATCTTCATGAAGCGGGCTGCACGTGGGACAAACTTGAACGGCTCGGGCTGGAATACAAATTCTGTTCGCAGTACCTGCAGGGCATTATCGCTTCGCGCGGCGAACTTTTTGAAAAACTCAATATTGCGATACGGCAGTTTGCAAAAAGGCAGGAAACGTGGTTTAAGCGGATGGAAAAGTGCGGCGTTGAAATCCGCTGGCTCACCAGCCCTGAAGATAAAACTCTTTTGACGCAGGAAGCAATAAAAGAGGCTGCAAAATATTTTGCAGCCGGAACAAAGTTTTAAATGCGGAAAAAACTTATGCGTTCACCGCGATTTTTACGGATTCTTCAATTTCAGTCAGATAACCGGTGCGGATACAGCAGTCAAAAAGTTCTTTGCTCAAAAAATCCGTCTTAACGTCTTCATAACCGTCCATGTCGCGGACAATGCGGATGACATAGCCTTCTTTCGTTTCTTTTAAGACCGTCATATAGTCGTTTTTATTGCCTAAACTCTTTACAGAATACGTTTTCATCGTTTTCTCCCTAAAATTGATTGCGCAAAGTCCAAACGAAAATGACTTTCGCGCTTGGTATAAAAACGCCGATTCACCTAAACGGAAAAATCGGCGTTCTCTTAACTACGGTTTTATTTTCGGATATATTTGAGTCGATGTTAGAATTTTCTTCGTTTTGCGACGCGCATTTCCACCTCATTCAATCGACGGAATACGAAACGCCGTTTGCCGACTTTGACGATGAGACGGACTATTGCGCCTGCACCTGCGCGCACGATGTTGCAGAATTTTATGCGCAGGAAAAACTCCTTGCCGAATTAAAACGGCGTAAAAACATTCGTCTTGTGCCGTCGTTCGGGCTTCATCCGCAAAATCCCCTGATTGAAAATGCCGACTTTTTAGAAACGCTCCTCAAAGAAAATAGAATCGGGGCGATTGGAGAAGCGGGGTTCGATCTTTTTACAAAGGAATTTAAAGCCGACTTTGACCGGCAAAAGGAAGCGTGGCGCATTCAACTTGAACTTGCCTCAGCGTATCAAAAGCCGCTTGTTATCCACTGCCGGAAGGCGATCGACTACGTTTTTGCCGACATAAAAGCGCTTAAAAAAGCGCCCGCCGTTTTGTTTCACTCGTTTTTCGGCGGCATAATCGAAGCGCGGGCGCTGCTTGCAAAAGGCTTGAACGCGTATTTCAGTTTTGGAAAACAGATTTTAAACGGCAACAAAAAAACAATTTTCTGCGTCCGCGCCCTTCCGACTAAAAACCTGCTCTTGGAAACCGACGCGCCCTTCCAAACGCTCAAAAGCGAGCCGTTCACTCCGCTCACTGACATCCGCCGCGCGTACTCTGCCGCATACGCCTTACGCGAGGACAGCGGAATGCCGGACGACTTCGCCGCCGCGATGAAAGATAATTTTACGGCGCTTTACGGAGGGTGGAATAATTGGGAATGAGGAATGCGTAATTATGCGGACTGCACAAACACTGTTTAATCTAAAGAGGGTTTAATTCCCCGACGCTCTGCGTCGAAATGGAAATAGTGT
>JBQNBN010000079.1:0-13639 GCA_052169915.1 Treponema sp. | reverse complement strand
ATAATTTAGAGATTTCTAACATTTATGTTTACTCCTTTTATAGTTTTGATTTTTTACTATTTTAACGAGAACGGAGCAATGGTGCAAACGTTTTTTTAATTGGGAATTCGTAATTACGAATCCCCAATTCTCCGATACACGTATCTCGTAAACGCCGCCCTCACTTCTTCCGTTTCTACGCGGTATTGCGCCACGTCAAACGGCGGAAAAAACGTCGCCTGAATATTTCAGTATGGATTTCCGTAAGATAAAGAGCGGCGGCAGGCGGCAAAGAAATAAGTTTGAAAGATGCAACGAAAGCTCCGCCTGCCCAAGTTTTGCGAATGCAAAACTTACTGGAAAAGATTCTTCTCTGCCGCCTGCAGAACTTCGTTCTCTGTAAGTTTTGTTGTAGGCAAAATCTTGTGCGGACGGAACAAGACTTTATCATGCTATCTA
The DNA here is from genome assembly GCA_052169915.1 of Treponema sp. Taxonomy (GTDB): domain Bacteria; phylum Spirochaetota; class Spirochaetia; order Treponematales; family Treponemataceae; genus Treponema_D. The sequence continues at coordinate 13,201 of JBQNBN010000079.1, read as the reverse complement.
TATAATAACCGTCCGCAGGCAAACTTGTTAGGGCGGCAACTTCGTTATATCTTTCAAACTTCTTCCTCAGCCGCCCGACAATTACGCATTGTCAATTCTTCACATCAGTTCCAACTGCAATTCCAAGCGGGTGAGGTCGGCGGTTTGTTCCGTTTGTTCGGCGTAGTTTTTTATCCAGCGGAAAAGCGGGTTTTGCCATTCGGCTGCCGTTTGATAGTCGGCAAGGAGAGAGGAATACATGCGCGCCGTATACTCGCGGATTTCGCGCGCGTCGTCTTCGTAAAGTTCCGCGCTTTCTGAAAAAAGTTTTTCGATAAAGCGCAGCGCGTCCTCTTCTGAAAAAAATCCCTCGCCGTTCATGGTGCTGACCATATACAAGGCGGCTGCGACGCAGTTGACGCTGTGCTGCTTTACGAACAACACGCTTTCGGTAATTTCGAGCGCGCCGCGGTAGATTTCCGACAAAAACCGCTCTTTTTCCTCCGGCGAAATGCCGGAATCGGGAATATCGGCAAAAGCTTGGCGCACGAACGCGTAAACGCCGGCGGCAATCGCAACGTGCAGGCTCGGAACGCACAAAAGGTGCGGATCCAATAAACGGATGAGTAAAAACTTAAAACCGCTTTGGTATTTGGGGCGGCTCGTCGTCGTCATGCAAAAGCGGTAGACGAACGCGGCGTTGGCATAGAGGCTTCCGATGAAGATTAAAAAATACGAACACAGTTTTCCCGCCGTGTGCCGGTTGAGTTTTTTTAAAAACATACTGATGACGCGGAGAAAAAGGCCTACAAAGTCCGAATACGCCTGCATTTTGTTTTTTACGAACGGAATTTTTTCATCGAGCGGATGGTCAACATTGATGACGGGAATTTTTGAAAGTCGGAATTTTTGCTTTTGCTGGAGCGCAAAAAAATTATTCCACACATTGCTTAAAAAGTAGGCGCACGCTTGTTTTGTCGCCTTGTAAAACGGCATGGTAAAAAAAGGCTTTATCACAGAGAATTTTGCCAGCGGTTTTCGATATTTTATTTTATTTGGAAAGTCCCTCACAGTTCTTCTTCCTGTTGCAGTTTGTCAAGACGCGCAAGGCGTTCCTTGTCAGGCGTTATGCACAGATTTTTTTCGTGCGTCGGAAGAACCGTGCCCTTCGGAGCGTTTTTTGCCCGTCTTAAATATTTTACATTAGTATAATACAAATCCGCCTTTCCTGCACCACGAACTTTCGAATAATGAACGGCAAGGTTTGCGGCATCAAGGAGAATTTCAAGCGGAACGGTCTTTCCCGCGCGGCTTTTGATAAAGACATAGCCGCCTGCAAAGTCGCGGACGTGGAGCCAAAGGTCGCTTCCGCGCACGTGACGGCGCAAAAGTTCGTCGTTTTCCTCCGCCGTGCGCCCCACGAGAATGTACCAGCCGTCGACCGTGTAATCCAATCCCGGATGCGCCTTTTTGATTTTTTGCTTGGGCGTTAAGCTTTTACGCAGCAGCTGTTCGATTTTGACGGGATTTTCTTCTTTTATAAGCGAATCGTATTGCTTTTCAAGCCGCTGGAGTTTTGTTTCAAGGATTTCAATATCGTGAACGAGATTTTGCGCGCCGGATTTTTGCTTTTTGTAGGTTTCATAGCAGAGCGCGGCGTTTTCCTGCGCGCTTTTTTTCGGATCGATGAGAATGCGGACTGTTTTTCCGGTCGTGTAATCCGCGCATTCCAAAAACTTGGATTTTCCGTCCAAAAGGTGCGCATTAGAAAGAATTAAGTCGCCGTGCGTTTTATAGCGTTCGGCGTGCGTAAACTCATTTTGCTTTTGCACAAGACGCGAGAGCGCGCCTTCCATACGCGTCTTTGCGCCCTCGTACCATTTTTGCGCCTCTGCAAGCAGGGCTTTTCGAGAAAGACTTGCCGCATATTCGCCGTACCATAGGTCGACTTTCCGATTGAACGAAAGCGGCTCGCTGCTGCTGCCGTTTTGAGTGCGGAGTTTTTCGTTGAGTTCGGAAAAATCTCGAATAGGCCAGACTTTTTCTTCGCCGGCGTCCGCACGTTTTTCAGGAAGCGTAAACACGCCGCCAGAAACTTCGCCTTTTGCCGGACGGCGGAACATCACGTCGAGAATCGAGAAGTCAGGATTGCAAAGGACGACGTTAGCCGCGTTGTTCCAAAGACGAACGAATAAACTCAAAGGCTCGCCGCCGCACAGAAGTTTGAACTCGATAACGCGCTCAAGTCCGACTTGCGTAACGCTTTCGATCTTCGCCCCCTTGATTTTCGACTTTAAAAATTCCATAAAACGCAGGGGCTTGTCGTTCCGGCTGATTTTCCGGCGCGTTTCATGAATTCGGCAGGCGTTTTGCGCCGTGCAGATGAGAACGGTTTTCGCGCCGCCTTTGCCGTAGGTGTAGAGCGCAAGCGTATCGAACCCTGGCTGCACCACGTCTTGAATATACGAGCCGTCAAGGGCAAGTTCGCGGATAATTTCATCGATTTCACGGCAGTTGAGCGACATACGCCGATTATACACGGCGCGCAGGGGCAGAACAATACGCGGGCGGAGAACGGCGGGCTGCAGAGAACGTAAGTTTATAAAATGGAATGGAGTTCCGCCCGCTGCAAGTTTGCTCATCGCAAACTTGCAGGAAACGGGGAATTAGGAATTGTGACGGGCAGCTACGACTGCGGCATTCAGAGCGTCCATTCACAAAGACAAAGATAGCCCATCTGTGAAGGTGAATACGTTTTTCAGTCGGCGGGGGCTTTAAGCCGGCGCAACGAAAGTTTCCATATTAATATTTCCCTGCGGAAGGGTTTTGTGCTACAGTCGGTGAAGGCAGGTCAGTATGGAAGAGGAATTTGCGCGGACAAAGGCGCTTATAGGAGAAGAGGCGCTGCAAATAGTGCGGAAAGCGCGCATTGCCGTGTTCGGACTCGGCGGCGTCGGCGGGTATACGGTGGAATCTCTTGTGCGGACGGGAATCGGCGCGCTCGACATTATCGACGGAGACACGGTCGCCCCTTCGAATATCAACCGTCAGATTTTCGCGCTGCGCTCGACGATTGGGCGGTACAAGGCGGACGCGGCAAAAGAGCGGCTGCTTGACATTCAGCCTGCGTGTAAAATTACGCCGTACGCGCTTTTTTATAATGAAAAAACGGCATCCCGCTTTGATTTTTCTCAATATGACTACGTTATCGACGCGGTGGATACGGTTCAGGCAAAAATCGCTTTGATTGAAGCTGCCGTCCGTGCCGGTACTCCTGTCATCAGCAGCATGGGCGCGGGAAACAAAATGAATCCGTGCGCGTTTGAAGTTGCAGACATTTTTGAAACGTCGGTATGTCCGCTTGCGCGCGTTATGCGCCGCGAACTACGGAAGCGCGACATCCAAAAGCTGAAAACCGTGTATTCAAAAGAAACGCCCGTTAAGACGGACGGAATGCAAACGCTTGACGGCGCGGAATGCTATGAAAATTCAAGCGGAGCCTCCGAAGAGAAGACGGCATTTTCCTCCGCGAAGAAAATTGTTCCGGCAAGCATTGCCTTTGTTCCTGCTGCGGCGGGACTGCTTATCGCGTCGGAAGTCGTAAAAGATTTAATCGACTGGAAAAGACCGTTATAAAAAGAAGAATAGCGCGCGTTTCGCCGGATAAAACTTTAGTCGAAAAACAATGGCTGCAAGTCGATTCTCTGCATGTAAAACTTTTGCAATATTGACAGCGTCATTTTATTTTTGTTATAGTACCGACGATTTGGGGGTGTAGCTCACCTGGCTAGAGCGCTTGCATGGCATGCAAGAGGTAGTCGGTTCAAGTCCGATCATCTCCACTTTTCTGCGGCTGCGCGTTTTACGCGGCACGACTAACAGGTTCGAATTATAATTTTAATTACGGCGAAAATGCCGTAATTTTTTTATACGGTCATGTCCGCTGCAAAAGTTTTAAACGCTGCGGAAAAGATACGAATCACTTGAAATTACGGCAATTTTAAGCTGGAATACGTTTTGCTTTGCAGGCGAAAACTTATATTCCGGCATTATGTTAGGGGGTATTTATGAAAGCGAAAAAATTGGCGGCGGCAGGCGCGTTTTTCGTGCTTGCAAGCGCATTTTCTTTTGCGGCAAGCTGGGCTGAGTGCTGGAAAAACTACGGCGGCGGCATACAAGAGCACAACGTCATCTGGAACATCGGCGTCGGATTATTGAGCGACTCGGTGTATTACAATAATCACCGCTATGTCGTTCCTCACCTTGAGACGACAGTGGAGTTTACGCAAAAAATAGGCGTGCTGCCGTTCGGATTCGGAGGATTTTTCGGCTTTAACGGCTGGGGCGACAGCTGGAATAAAGGACGGGATACCTATGACGCTCAGAATTTTTATTTCGGCGGACTTGTAAATTATCACTTGGGCTTTCCGCCTGAAAGACTTGATTTTTACGCAGGCTTACGGCTCGGCGTGCGCGTTCATAGCTGGCAGCGCCGCTATTCGGACAATACCGAAGACATGCTAAGGTCATATGCACACGGTTACTGGAGCGGACATATCGGCACTTCGTGGTATTTTACCAAGATATTCGGACTGAACGCCGAGCTCGGCTACCCAACCATATTAAAATTGAGCGCTTCGTTTAAGTTTAACTAATTGCGCAGAGTAAAAGCCGCCTTTTTGAGGCGGCTTTTTTGTTATGTTTGAACGTACGTCTTTAATGTTTTACACCGGCGGCATGTTAACGCACATGGCGCCGTTTCCCAAAATTACTTTTCTTTGCACGCTTTCTATCCAGAAAACTTGTGCAAGCGGCAACTCCGCTTAATCTTTCAAACTGCATTCTTTGCCACTTCTCCCCTGTATGCAAAACCTCCATGCGCTGCAAGTTTTCTATCCGGAAAACTTGCGCAAGCGACAACTCCGCTCAATCTTTCAAACCTCATTCTCCGCCGCCTGCAATTGCAATTTGCCATCCGTCATTACGGTCTTTTGCGAGCCGCCGCCGTAAAAAAGCGTGATGGTCGGGTTTCTGACCAGTCCGTCAAGATGAATGAGGCTCGGCGCGTCGTTGTCGTAGTTTTCGCCGACGGCAAAATGGCAGGTGCCGAACGCTTTTTCATCTTCAAGCATATTGCCCGTAATCATTGCCGCGGGGTTCAGCCCGATACCGAGTTCGCCGATATTGCGCGCATTTCTTCTATAGATAACGCCTTGTCCCTGCGGCAGTTTGCCCTCCGCTTCAAGGGCAAGCGCACGATTTTCCGCTTCCGTTACGGTTTTCAAAAGCCGCTTCGCTTCCGCGCCGCCGTTGATGTCGGTGACAAAGCCTTCTTCAACGGTGCAGGTAATCGGCGTCTCCAAAAGCGCATCCCCGTCGCTGAACGTCATTGAGCCGTCAAAAACGATGACGCCTTCAGCCCCTTTTTTGCCCTCCGTCTCGACTGAGTTTTGACTTTGGTTTGCCGCGCCTAAAATCGTGTTTTTAAGCGTTTCAATCGGAGTGCGGACTTTCTGCCGGTTTCCGCTTCCGACAACGGGACTGATAAAAACTTCGCCTGCCGGAATGTTTCCACCGCTTCCCGCTTTTGAAAAGTCCCCGTCGTCAAAAAGAATTTTCCGTCCCTGCACGGGAATCATAATATCCGTTCCGCCCGCCGCTTTGACATGGACTTTTTCAACTCCGTCAAACAAGGCGCCGAGTTTTTCGCACCGCTCCTTTAATTCGGCGTAATCGATGTTGACCGTCCGCGTAAACATATCCTGCGTTATCCCGGGCGCCCATACCGCGCGGATGGATTTTTTACCTCCCAGTAAAAAGTCGAAAATATGATCGAATTCTCTGCCGTCGTCGGTTTTGTACGGTTTCGCCCTGCCGTTCGCGTCTTTCCCCAGCTTCACTGCCGAAAGGGAAATGCAGACGTCGGGATTGGACGCGATCGCCGCGATAACTGCGATTTCCGCGTCGTCAAACGACGATTTTGCGTTTTGAAACATGAGCACGGCGCGCCCGCCCGCGTTGGATGCCGCCGTGTACAAATCTTGAGCAATCGCGCCTGTTTCCGGGTTTGCGATGATGAGCACGCGCTCGTTTTTCTTTACTTTGCAAACGTTTTTAATAACGTTATCCGCCGATGAAATTTCTTTGTTCATGCGCGCATTATACGCAATTTAGGTGCGGGGGAGAAGGTGCTGGCGGCGGAGAACGTCGGGCGGGAAAAATGGATGTGAATGTTGAAACGGAGTTACCGCCCGCTTCAAGTTTGCTGATAGCAAACTTGAAAGGAAATGCGGAATGCATAATTTCCTCATTACACATTCCCGCTTTGCCATTAAACTCCATTTTTCCTCAAGTTTTCGATAGAAAACTTGTAGCGAACGGTAACTCAGCAAAATCATTCAAACTTCGTTTTCACCGTTCGCCTTAAACTCCATTTTTTTCCTCAAGTTTGCGGAACGCAAACTTGCAGCAAACGGAAACTCCGTAAAATTATTCAGACTCTCTTTTTCCCGTTTGCGATAGTTCCCTTCTGAATATCCCGATGACGATGATAATCGACATGAGGGAAACGAGCGCGTCGACAATCGGCGTCGCAAGCCAAATTCCCCGCGCGCCGAAAAAGCGCGGTAAAATCAGCGCGGCGGGCACGTACAAAAAAAGCTGCCGCGCCATGACCATAAAGCCTGCGGGTTTCGCTTTGCCGATCGACTGGAAAAGCGTTACGTTGATTATCATCAGCGCGTTGAGCGGAAACACGGAAATTGCAAGCAGCGCGTTGAACTTGCCCATCTTCACCAAGTCCGCATTTTTGATAAACAGCCCCATAATCCGTTCGGGGAAGAGCAAAAAGACTGCCCAAAAGAGGACTGCAAGAGAGAGCGCAAAGCCTGAGAAAAGCAGCGCGCCCTTTTTGACGCGTAAAAATTCCCCTGCGCCGAAGTTCGTGCCCGCAAAGGGCTGAAACCCTTGACTTATTCCCCACAACGGAATGAATGCGAGCATGATATAGCGGAAAAACGCGCCCATCAAAACGACTTGGTCATCTCCGCCGTACTTTTTGAGCAGAGAATACATAACCGACTGTTGAACGAGCGTTAAAACCTGCATGAACATGGCCGACACGCCGACTGAAAGCGTGTCTTTGACGATACTTTTTTCCAGTCCGAATGAAGTAAACCGCACGGTCTTGCTGAAACGCAGAAAATAAACGAAGGTCGCGCCGCCGAGCACGATTTCGGAAATGACGGTCGCAGCGGCGGCTCCTTCAAGTCCTTTTTTGAAAACGATAACGAACAGCGCATCCAGCGCGATATTCAAAACCGCACTGATTCCCATGAGCGTCATCGCAAACGCCATTCGCCCTTCCCCGCGGATAACCATATTCGCCGCCTGCCCGAAATTGACGAAAATCGAGCCGACGTAAATGATACGAAGGTAACGCACGCCGAGATGGAGCATTTCGCCTTCCGCCCCGACCATTTTGAATAAAAACGGCGCAAAGATAATCCCGAACGCCGTAACGGCAAGGGACATGAGCAGCGTCAGGATAAAAACGTTTCCCATCACCGCGTCGACTGTCTTTTGATCCTGTCTGCCGATTGCGCGCGATAACACCGACGCCGAGCCTATTCCGACTAAAACCGCGATGCCGTTGTTCAAGAGCGTAAACGTGTACGCAAGGCTGATGCTGCCGAGCGCGGTTTTTCCCGCGTACCGCCCCACAAAAATCGCGTCCACAAACACGTAGAGACTGATGACCAGCATTCCGATAATGCCCGGCACCGTCAATTCAAACATCAAAGAGGCGATTTTGCCTTTAAGCAAATGTTCCCGTTTGTCATTCATTTTTAACTCCTAAAAAATCAATAACCGACGATATCGTCAGTTATGAGTAACTATAGCGGACTGCAATAAAATGTCAATATGGATGCGGAAGAGAATTTGAAATGAGGAATTAAGAATTACGCATTAGCAACATCGTGTTCTGCCAATTTAACGTGGTATTGCTGCTGCAATCGAGCAGGGAGCGCTGAGCAGAAAAAAGGAGTTGAATGACATAGGACGCCGTTCAACTTCTGAACATCTTGGGGGTAGCATTCGAGCGACTGCCAGAAATCTGTCTTCACCTCAGTACCCAGCTATTCATAATTAAACATTCCCCATTCCGCACTAAACCGCGCTCCCCCTCCCCGCTTTATCTTCCGCCATGCAGTTCTGCAAACTTCCGATATGCGTCCCACGTCGTCTTTATCAGCGTGTCGGTGTCCGAATAGTGCGCGCTCCACCCGAGTTTTTCGCGCGCGAGGGCGGATGAGGCGACAAGGTTTGCGGGGTCTCCTGCGCGCCGCTCCGTTATAAGCGCGGGGACAGCCCGTCCCGTAATGCGCCGCGCGGCATCCACCATTTCCCACATGTTTTGTCAAAGACAAAACGTGCACAGGCGGAACGCCGTTAAGTCTTTCAGATTCTGTTTACAGCCGCCTTCCGCCGACTTCTAAAACAAATACCCCGCCCCCGCGCCGACACCGATGTACGCCGTTCCGTTGCGGTAGACGAGCGCGGAAAAGGTTGCGTTTACGATAGCCGACGTTCGGGGAATGGCGAACGACGCTCCCAGTCCTGCGCCGAATGCGCGCGCAAAATCCGCTTGTTTTACGGAGCCTGCCGCTCCATCGTAAAAATTGAACGCGCTGTCTACGGAAAGCCATGCGTCGAGCGCGGTCATTGCGGCGGGTCTAAAAGAGAAGGAAACGGCGTTTTTCCATGCGGCGTCTTTTTTTCCGATGTCGCCGGCTGCGTTTCCGATTATGCCGGAGCTGGAAATTCCTGCGTAGAATTTTTTGCTGTCGACTCCGAATAATGCAGTCGCTCCTAAGCCGCTGCCTGCCGCGTTTCCGTATGGCGCAAAGAGTTTTTTTGCCGAATAGCCGTAGTGCGCCGCCGCGCCGTAGCGGAGTTCCAAGCCTGAAGCAGTTTTAAAAGCGGAAGAAACTTTTACCGCGCCGCCGGCTTCTGCCGGAGAGTTTTCAAAGCCCGCGTTGAGCGTTACGCGTGCGGAAATCTCAAGAAACGGAAGCGGCGTATAAAGAGCGGAAAATGCGAGCGGAGCGGCGTAAAATCCGCTTTCAGGTGTAAAAAGCGGCGTAACGGAGACTGAAAGCAGCGCGGTCTTCTTAGGCAAAATAAACGCTGCGGGAATTGAGCCTGTGCCCGATCCTGCAAACGTAATTGAAGCCGGACGGTAGTCAAGCGAATCGTCTATCCGCACCGCGCGCGATAGAGTCTGCCCGCCTGCCGAAAACTCCGCTGAGTATTCCCCGCTCGGCACTATTTTTCCGGCCGCGTCGCGTCCGTTCCATTTGACGGTTTGATCCCACGTCGTAAATTCCGGAATTTCTACGCGGAACACTTCTTCTTTGCCGCCGTTTTTTATCGTAAAAACGCCCGTTTCCGGAGCCGTAACGGAGGCGGTAAAGACGACCTGCCCGAGCGAGCCGGAATAGCCGGGATTAAAGCCGCGCTTTGAGGCGGAAAAGGACTTGAGTCGGAATTCCGCTTTTGTCATCGAGACGGAAACGCTTTTTACCGTCTGAGCGCGCACGTACACCGTTCCGCGCACATCCTCCCACCCAAATTTCCGCACGAGAATTTCGTGTTTTCCCTCTTCGACTTCGATGTAAGAATCGTTCTTTTTTTCGGAATCGACGTAAATCAATGCGCCGTAAGGAACGTTCTCAAAGTCCAAAAAGCCGATTTTGCGCTCAAGCGGCACGTAATACGAAAACGAGCGTCCCTCGGAGACGTAAATTAAGTACGCGCGCTCGATATAGCCCTTTTTTTCAAGACGCAGTTCGTAAATTCCTGCCGTAAGTCCTGAAATATTGAGCGGCGCCGTCCCTTGATATTCGTTGTTGAGAAAAACCGCCGCGCCGTCCGTGTTCGTCCGCACTGCGATGACAGTCTGCGTCCTTTCGATTTCCAAAATCTTTTCCGCTTCAAGGTTTGCCGTGCCGTTCTCGTCCGCATACAAGGGACGCGAATCAAGGACGCGTTCGGTCGATACCGCGCCGCCTGAAAAACTATCCGCTTTCGTTTCCGCATGCAAAAAAGAGACAAAAGCGAACGCCAAGACGACTGGAAAAATGCGTTTCACCGGCGCGCATATCTTCTCATACAGGCAGAACCTGCCGAGCCGCCTACAAAACATATTCATCGTCGCGGGTGCTGATTTTAAGCGCGCCGGTTTCGTAGGCGCGCCGGAGCACTGACATAAACGCATCGGTAACGCGTACGCAGTCCTTTTTTAAAAGCGGAGCGGACGCTTCCGCTTCATAGCGGACATGGGCGCGCCGTCCTGCGGAAATGCAGCTTAAAATCTTATCGCGGAATGCAGACGGTTTTCCCGCCGTCAAAAGCGCGATGTCGATGTCGCTCATTTCACGCAAGCGGTCTTGAATATAGCGGTCGTCGGCGTTGACAACGTCGTCAAACGTAAACAAACGGCTCCGTAAGTCTTCGCCGAGCGCGGGATCTTCGTTTTCAAGAGAGGCGAGAATGCCGTTTTCCGTTCCGGCAGGCATTTTTTTGAGAATTTCTGCAAGCACGTTTCTGCCGTCGATGTTTTCCGCGCTGCCGCTCGTCTGCGTTAACGACTTTTCTCTCATCGCTTGGTCAACCCGCCGCAAAATATCCGGCGCGACGGGCTGGAGTTTTGCCAGTCGGAATATGACGTCCGTTTTATCGCGCTCGTTCATCAGATTGATGACTGCAGCGGCTTTTTTCGGTTCAATGCGCGAGATGACCAGCGCGCGCGTAGACGGGCTTTCATCGGACAAAAGTTGAAGCACGCGCTCGCTGTCAGCGTCGTTTAAATAGTCGAAAGGCTTTGCGCCGGCAAAGGGTGCGGCTTTTTCTAAAAGTTTTTGCGCGCGCTCAGGTCCGTACGCTTTTTCAAGAATGTTTCGCGCGGTGTCCATGCCGCCTGATTCCCGCGATTTTTCCAAAAGCGAGCGGAATTCTTCCAATATAATAGAAGATTCTTCGGGCGTAACGCTCCGAATAGAGGCGATTTCAGGAATTATACGTTCGGTTTGCGCTTCGGTGAGGTGCGGAATGATTTTTGCAGCCTCGTCGACGCCGATTAAAAGCAAGAATTTTGCGACGCGCCGGTAGACGGTGTCTTTGCCGTCCCCGCCGCTTTTGACCGGAACTTTCACAAGTCCGTGGGACGTAAGCGAGTGCGCGGCGCGCTCAAGTTCGCCGGTCGGGTCTCCGCTTTTTTTTTCCGCCGCCAGTATCGCGCCGACTTGGCGGTTCACGCCGGAAAAAAACGGTTTTTCATTCGCACTCAATTCGTCTTTTTTCTCCGGCGGTTCAGTTTGTTTTTTTTCCGTATTTTTGGTGATTCGCGGCGGAGAAAAAGCCTTTATCGTGCGCGGCGCATCGTCGTTTTTTGACGCGTTTTTGTACGCGGACGCGCGCAAATCGTTCAAATTCATGGCTCGATGATAGCACAAACGGCAAAATCTGAATATACTTTGCTCATGCCAGTCATCGAAACACTCAATTCTGAAAATTATACAAAAGCGCTCATCTTTAGAGGGAATAAAGACGTCTTTTTGAATCCCGACGGAAGCGTTCCCGACGGTAAAACGGCGGCAAAAATCATTCAAGCCATTCCTAAAAATCATATCGAACACGCCGTTGCAGAAAATCCTGCCTCTGTCTTTTCACTCATGTTGACTAAAGAGGCGGATGAGCCGTGCGGACTGCAAAAGAATTTCGTGCGGGAATGTTTTGCGACAAAGGACTTTGCGACAGGCGCAATGATTGCGCGCGCGCGGACAATGATAAAATGGAGCGAAAGCATGCGTTTTTGCTCAAAGTGCGGCGATCGATTGGAAAACAGCGCCGCCGTCAGCGCAAAAAACTGCCCCCGCTGCGGCAAAGAATATTTCCCGCGCATTGAGCCGTGCATTATCGTGCTGGTCAAAAAGGGAAACGAGTATCTTCTTGCGCGCCATGTCCGCCACGCAAGCGACGTTTTTACGTGCATTGCAGGCTTCATTGAAGCGGGCGAGACCGCCGAACACGCCGTTCGCCGCGAAGTAAAAGAAGAAACCGGCATCGAAATTGAAAACGTGCGTTACATCAAAAGCCAAAGCTGGCCATATCCCGATCAACTTATGCTCGGCTTTTACGCCGACTACGTTTCAGGCGAGATTACGATTCAAAAAGAGGAATTGCATGAAGCCGGATGGTTCCATAAAGACGCGCTGCCGCCCATCCCGCTCCGCGGCTCGATGGCGTACAGTCTTATTATGGGGGATGTATGATGAGGAATTGGGAACGCGTAATTAAAAATGCGTACTGCACAATTAGGTGGACTGGGGACTGAAGCGTGATTGCAATAATTGCAGCGTTTACAAAAAGAGGGCGCGTCATCGGGAAAGACGGAAAAATTCCGTGGGATATTCCTGCTGAACGCGCCCGTTTTCGTTTATTGACGACGGGAAACGCAGTCGTTATGGGACGGAAGACCTTTGAAGAAATCGGAAAACCGCTCCCGGACAGGCTCAACGTCGTTGTGTCCGCAACAAAAAACTTTTACGCGAAAAACTGCGATTTTGGCAAGGAATGCATAATTTGTAATGCGTAATTAGGTGGACTGGGGACTGAAGCGTGATTGCACTGATTGCGGCGTTTACAAAAAAGGGGCGCGTCATCGGGAAGGGCGGAAAAATTCCGTGGGATATACTCGCCGAACGCGCCTATTTTCGTTTATTGACGACGGGAAACGCAGTCGTTATGGGGCGGAAAACCTTTGAAGAAATCGGAAAACCGCTCCCGAACAGACTGAACATCGTTGTGTCCGCGACAAAAAACTTTTGCGCGGAAAACTGTATTACCGTCCGCTCGCTCTCCGAAGCATTAGCCGCTGCGCACGCCAAAGGCTTTACGGACATTTTTATCGCGGGCGGACGGAAGCTCTACGAAGAAGCGCTGCCGCTTGCCGGCGTTCTTTATCTTACGGAAATCCATGCCGAATATTCAGGCGACGTTTTTTTCCCGCCGTTTGACGCGGCGCAATACAGCATAGAGCCGGAAGAAGCGACGGCGGCGTTTACGAGATACGCGTATCGGAGAATTGGGAATTCGTAATGCTTATGTACCCTATCGCGAAAAATGAGAAAATGTTGCATTTAGTTTGAGAATTTTGTGT
>JBQNBN010000078.1:0-13799 GCA_052169915.1 Treponema sp. | reverse complement strand
GATAACGTCGCGGCTCGTGAGCGTCTGGTCAAGCTCAAGGTCGCCGATGATGTTGCGGAGCGTCGTCGCGCTCAGGTTTTCAAGCGCGTTAATCGGACGCTCGACGCCGTAGGTGTACAGTTTGGGGTCAGTAATCTGGAAATAAACGACCGTATCAATCATCATCGTTACGTTGTCTTTCGTAATCACCGGCTGTGGCTGGAAGTCGAGCACCTTCTCTTTGAGCGAAATCTTATTCGCAATCCTGTCGATAAACGGCACTTTGACATGCAGGCCGACCTGCCACGTCATCTGGTAGGCGCCGAGCCGTTCAATGACAAACGCAAACGACTGCGGCACGATACGAATATTGCTGACAATCAGCACCACTGCGACGGTAATCAACGCCGCCAACACATAGTTCATTTTTCTACCTCTTTTTGAAAGAATTTTTATAAATTCGCAAACGCGAACCTTAAACTGCCGACTGCAAAAGCCCTTTCTGCAATCCGGCAGCGCATTTCCCCATCGACAGGTGCCGTCTTCTACGATAATTCCTGCTGACTGGACAAGCCCGTGTCGCCCTTTTTAACTTTGACTTCAAGCGTGTTGCCGGTAACGGCGGCGATAAGACAGGGCGTGCCTTCCGCAATTTCCGATCCATCTTGGGATTTTGCGCTCCACACCACGCCGGAAGAACTTTTTACTTCGCCTTTTTCAATCGTCCCGATTTTCTTTACGACGATAACCGTCTGCCCGGCAAGTTCGTTCACATTCGTCTTTGAGATTTTAAGTTTTTTGACCGCGAGCGGGCGCGTAAAAATGAGCAGGACGAGCGTGAGCGTTACAAAAATGAGCAGCTGCCACTTGAATGCAAGCGGCGTCCGCGCAATAAAAATGAGCGGAATGCAGGCAAGAGCGCCCCAAACGGTCGTGAGGCTGAACGTAAACGCCTCGACCGCCAGCAACGCAACCATGAGCAAAAGCCAAAACCATGGCAAAGAATTCATTACATACATGAGCATGGAGAAAGTATAGCATAAAATGGGGAATTGCGGGCGGTTACTATGAATTTTGACAAATTTAACGGTGCGCCGCCCTCTCTAGTTTTGCGGAGGCAAAACGAGGAGAAGCGGAAACGGCGGGCGGTTACAACGGCGGGTTTGAAATACGCAACGGGGTACCGCCCTACCGCGTGTTTGGCTGAGGCAAAACTCGCGGTAGAATTGGTTTTGGGGTGGTGGCATAGAGAAAAGAGGCGGCGTTGGATAAGCAAACGAATTGGAAGAAAGTTTCTGCCAAAGAGATTTCTACCGAATGGTCTTATATTCTGCAAACGTACGGGAAAATGTGGCTTGGGGCGGGGGCATAACAGAAAAGACGCAGTATTGTAATAAGCAAACGGAATGCTAAATTCGGAATGAGCGGGAAAAGTTTTAATTACGCATTACAAATTAAAAATTCCTTATTACAACTTCCCTTCTCTCCGTATCGATTTTTTCATACGCGCGTGTTATATTCTGTAAAAATATTTTGCAAAAGCGGAAAACGCTTCCGCATGAGGTATGTATGTTCACAAAACTTGAAATAGGACAGCAAATAGAGACGACGATTGCCGCAATTTCCGGCGGCTGCATTTTTCTTGACTTAAACGCAAAAAGCGAGGGCGTGCTCGATAAAACGGAATTGTGCGACGAAAACGGCGCCTGCCGAGTCCACGAGGGCGAACGCATAAAGGTGTTTTTTACCGGCGAAAAAGACGGGGAAATGCACTTTACGACAAAAATCGCAGGGAAAAATGCCGATTCATCCGCCGTTGAAAACGCATTCGCTCATCGGATTCCCGTTGAAGGAAAAGTCGAAAAAGAAATCAAAGGCGGATTTGAAGTGCTCATCGGGCAGACGCGCGCATTTTGTCCGCATTCGCAGATGGGATTCCGAGAACGCAAAGAAAGCACAGAATACGTAGGGACGGTACGGACGTTTTTGATTCAGGAATATAAAGAAGGCGGAAAAAACATCATCGCGTCGAATAAAGCCGCGCTTGAAGACGAACGCAGCGGAGAAATCGCCAAACTGAAAACGAAAATCAACGAAGGCGATATCGTTGAAGGTACGGTTACCGCCCTCCACGACTACGGCGCGTTCGTTTCTCTCGGCGCGTTTACCGCGCTGCTGCCGGTTTCAGAAATTGCGCGCGAGCGCGTAAACGACATAAAGTCCTATCTTTCCGTCGAGCAAAGCGTCAAAGCGAAAGTCATCAAGGCTGACTGGGAAAACGAGCGCGTATCGCTCAGTATGAAAGCGCTCATTGCCGACCCGTGGGACGTCGCCGCGCACAAATACCGCGAAGGCGACACAATCGACGGGACGATTTCCAAAGTCATGGACTACGGATTTTTCGTTACGCTTGAAGCAGGCATCGACGGGCTGGTGCATATTTCCGCGCTTGAAAACGTTGAGCGCAGCACGAACTTAAAAAAAGTTTTTAAAGAAGGCGCGCCGTTTTCCGTCTGCGTAAAAGAAATCGATGCGGAAAAAAACGCATTTCGCTTGTTCCCGCTTCCTCCGTTGAACAAGACCGAACCGCCGCCCGCTATTTGGAAAAACAAGACTCTTCGGACACGTATAATCCGTTTGCCGCGTTGTTGAAAAAGTAAGAACGCGGGGGGACAGCGACCGGCAAAGAATGGAATTTGAAAGATTTGCCTATGTTCCGGTCGCACAAGATTTTTGCCGAACGGCAAAAACTTGCAGTAAATGGAGTTTGTGAAGACGAAGTTTGAAAGATAAAACGGAGTTGCCGCCCGCGACACATTTTGCAGTAGACAGGAGACGGGGTTTGTCCGGCGGTAAAATACGCGGCGGATGGTGAGCCTGCGGCAGACACGCTGAAAAGTGGAAAATCCGCTGCGGGCGGAAATTGAGCCTGCGCCCGATTGCAGCGGAAAGGGCTGAAAGCCGTTGGAGCGGAAAGCGGATGGGAGACATCGGCTGCGCCCCTGTTTTCTAATGCGTAATTGGCGGGTGGCGGCAGGCGATAAAAAATGAGTTTGAAAGAGGACACTCTGTTTCCGCCCGCCCAACTTTTCCTTCAGAAAACTTGCGTAAAATAGCGTTCAGGGGAAATTATAATTCATAGTGAGGAACGAGGACTTACGCCTGCCCAATTAGACATTATTTTCCGCCGCACAGACTCTTTTCATTGTGCGGGTGCCCCAAGCACAGTCGGACAGCACACTCCCGCGAAAAACCACACTCCCGCGTCTTCTCAATATCCGCACCCCGACAACTCCGTTTCACCGCGTGTTTACTGGAGGCAAACGCGTGCCGGCGGCGCTCCGTTCCATCATTCAAACATCTCTACCGTCCGCAGGCGGAATATCTTGCCCGCTCGCCGCCGATAAGTTTCGGGCGGCACCACGCGCCTTGCACGAGGGCGTGCCCGACCGTTTTTTGCGTAAAGCGGAAAGGGACTGCAACAGGTTTTAAATGCATTCCGATAAGGGTGCCGCCGATATCAAGTCCCGCGCCCGCTTTAATGTTTTCTACTAAGACCGGCTCTTTCATTCCGCGGTAGGCGGCGGCTGCAAATGCGCCCCCGCCATGCAGCCACGGAACGGCGGAGACAATTTCAAGTCCGTAACGGACGGCGCATTCTTTTTCGACGACGAGCGCGCGGTTTAAGTGTTCGCAGCACTGGGCGGCAAGGTATAGTCCGTTTCGGCATAAAACTTCGTACGCCGCCAGAAACGCCGCGCGTCCCAAGTCCTCTTTTGAATCCTTACCGATAACGCCGCCGTGGATTTCGCTTGTCGAACAGCCGATGACGAACACGCATCCTTCATTCTGCGGGTGCGCCGTCAACAATTCGTTTATTGCCGCCGACGTTTCTTCTTCGATTGATTCTAATTCTTGTGCAGTCATGTTGCAATCTTCCTTTTTTCACTTTCTTCTATATAAAACCGACTTTTATCCAGTCGATATGCGCTCCGGTCAATCGTCTTGCCTGCGTCTGAGCCACAAGCCTGAATGAAAATAGATGATGAAGGCAAGCGAGGTTACGCCCCACGTTACGGGGTAGCACGACATGACCGTAACGACGGAGCGGTAAGGCGGCACAGCGGTAAAAAGCCACACGATACGGAGGAGGCAGACGCCGAGCATGGTGATAATCATCGGGCGGAACGCGTCTCCTGCGCCGTGAATGGTGCCGGAAAAAACTTCGATCGGGATGTAGAGCACGTAAAAAAGCGAAAGGTATCGCAGCATCGCCATTCCCTCTTTGACGACTACGGCGTCCGCCGTAAAAAGCGCGTACAAGCGCTGCCCCGTCAGGTTCAAGACGACTGCAAAAAAGAGCGCCGTAAAAATCATGAGGAGGAGTCCTTTGAAATTCCCGCGTTTTATCCGGTCAATCTTACCGGCTCCGAAGTTCTGCCCTGAAAAAGTCGTCAGAGCCTGTCCGAACGAGTTGACCGTCATCCAATAAAAGCCGTCGATTCTGCCGTAGGCAGCCCACGCCGCAATAATGTCGGTGCCGAATGAGTTGATATTCGACTGGATAAGCAGATTTGAGACGGTATAAAGCGACGACTGCACGCCTGAAGGAAGTCCCAGCCGGATCATTTTGCGCATAATGTGCGGCTCTGTCCGTATGCGCCGGACGCGGAAGGTAAAATTCCTGTCGCGTCTCATGCGGACAAGAATCATCGCCGAGCACAGCGACTCGCAGATGACCGTCGCCAAAGCCGCCCCGCGCACGCCGAGTGAAAGCGCGTAGACAAAAAGCAAGTCGAGCGCAACGTTGATGAGCGCGCCCGTGATAAGGATGAGAAGCGGACTTTTCGAGTCCCCCGTCGCGCGGAGAATGCCGGATCCCATATTGTAAACGAACATCGGAATGATGCCCGCAAAATAAATGCGGAGATATGAAAGGCTTGCGGAAAAAATCGTATCCGGCGTTCCGATGATTTTTAATGCGAACGACGCACTCAAAAGTCCTGCCGCCGTCATCAGCGCGCCCATAAAAAGCGAAATCCACACGGCGGTGTGCACGGCGTTATCGAGTTCTTTTTTGCGGGCGGCTCCGTAAAAGTGCGACACGATTATCGAAGAGCCTGAGGCAAGTCCTGTAAAAAAGCCGACTAAAAGGTTGACGTACACCGCAGTCCCGCCGCCGGCTGCCGCAAGCGCTTCCTTCCCGACGAAACGCCCCACAACGATGGCATCGACGGTGTTATAAATCTGCTGGAAAAACGTCCCGAGCATAATGGGAATAAAAAAACGCAGTATTCCGCGCAAAATAGGGCCGCGCGTAAGGTCTACATTTTTCGATATTGTCATGCGCGGGTTTATATCACTTAACGCCGTAAATGGCAAATAAGGAAGGAATTACGCGGCTTGCAAAATAAATTGTACGACGGCTCGCGGCAAAAAAATTCGCGCGGGTGCCGCAAGTTGCGGCTGCAAAAAACATTTCCCCGCAGGTTTTTACAGCCGCAGAAAAAAAATGTTGACTGAATGACACGACAACCTTGCCACTCCCCCGCAAGCCTCCGTTTCCCGCGAGTTTTGCCGAAAGGCAAAATCTTGCGCGGGCGGGAAAGTCGTTACATCTTTCAAACCAGTTTCTCTGCCGCACGCAGCAATTCCTCATTGTCCAAAGCCGACGTTTATCACAACCTTCCCCGTTGTCTCCAGTGCGGCGGCGGAGACGGGCGTTTCCGCGCTTACGTTTACCGGCTCTCCGCTGAAATCGCCTCCGCCCATCGCAATCGCTTCTTTTTCCGCCGCCGTCATCATACCGCTTCCAATAGCGGACTGCGTCTTCGCTCCAAGCGGGACGGGTTTTGCCGGAGCCGCCGACACGATATTTGAAAAATCCGCCGTCTGCCCCGCCGCAACAAGAACGCCGCCTGTCGGCGCAACGTCCGTAGGAGCGGTGAAAGCCGTTGTCGCCCCTTCGGCAGGCAGCGCTTTTTCGGCAGTCGCCGCTTGCGTTTTTGTCGCGCCTTTTTTTCCGTCGGCAGGATTTGCAATCCCGAGCGCGGCAGGCTCAAAATCAATCGCCGAGCGGACGCTTATGCCGCCGCCGGAACACGTAATGACGCCGCGCCCGTCAAAGGAAAACTCCGTTCCGCGCACGGACGCGACTGCAACGGAATTGCGCACCGTATAGCTGACGCGTTTATTTTGCGCGCGGTTCACCGACGAATGCACGTTGCCGGTGTTCAGATAGACGGCGACCGTATCTTTTTCAGGCGTCGCGGCAAGTTTTTCAAGCGTAACGCGCGTAAGAGGTCCGAGCTTCATGACGGAATCCTGATATTTAATCACCGCTTCCGACTTAAATCCCGTCGAAATCGCTTCGCCTTCCCCAAGAACAGAATCTTTTTGCAGCGAAACCCATGCGCCGTTTCTCTCAACTTCAACTTTTCCCGCTACGGACAAAACGACAGCCTTATCCGCAAAAGCGAACGCTGCAGCCGACAAAAAAACAAGTCCCGCAGCCCCTTTCACCAATTCCTTTTTCATACACGCCCCCTAAAAATTATCCGTTAAAATACCAAAGCCGCGCTGAGAGAAAACGCCGTTTTATCGTCAACGCGCTCTTTACCGAAAAACTGCGCAAGCGATACGTCCGCTTGGACGTCGTCAAATATGTCCCAGCGAAAACCCGCCTGATATTGAAAGCCCTTATAATCCGCCCGCTCATCGGGCACGTTCAAGACGACCGCAGCGTTCGCGAATACAGCCGCCTTATTGAACAAAGAAAGAGATGCTCCCGTATCGAATTTTAAAATCGACGAATACTGAATGCCGATATTTGATAAATCCGCCGACTGCGACGTAAAGCCCGTAAACGGAGAGAGCCCGCCGTGCTTCCCCGACGCATAAAGCGCGCCCATATTTATAGAAAGAAATTGCAGCGGATAATACGTAAAACGCAATTTTGTAAGATTGGAAACCGTTTCAAAATTCGTCGTGCCGACCGTCGACGTAAAATTATAGGAAAGATTGGCAAGCACATTGCCGTCAAGTCCTGCAGTTGCATAAAAACGATTGAAGTTGTCGCCGTTTAAGTCCGCAAATCCCCAGCCTTGTACAGTCAATCGTTGATTTGCAAAAACGTTCGGCATCGTAAACGCTGCGCCGACGGGAATATACTTTGCGGAAAGCGAATAAACGCCGTCTTTATTTTCCGTAAACTTTGTATTCGGAGCGTTGATAATCGTTACGTTTTTCGCATTCAAAAGCCCCGTGTAACCGGCATACGCGGAAACGGAAAACCGCTCGTCTTCGTATACCGCCGTAACGCCGTCGGAGATTTGCGAAAACACCGTAAACGTCGAATCCGCAATCAAATACCGCCCGATATGAAAAGAAAGCCCCTTTCCGCCGATATTCCTGTTTATGGAAAATTTAAGCAGACTGACGTCCAAAATATTTGTTATCGGTCTTTCTGCCGACTGCGTTTTATCGTACTTGAACTTGTATAAGGCTTCGGCGGCAAAATAATCGCTGTTTTTAGCGTTCATCGGAACGCTCAGCCATAGGGATGCAGCATTTATCTGTTTCAGTTTTAGCGTTGCAGGCGAATTATCGGAAAAGGACGTATCGTCTGCAATCTTTCCGCCCCAATCGACGGCATAAAGCGCGCTCGCCGCCGTAAACGCCGCAACAATCACTTTCAGCATTTTTTTCATTTTTCCGCCGCCTTCAAAACGCCGTTTTGATTTTTATCGGCGGCATATATTTCGTTTCCCGCCGTAAAGATATTGAGAATATCTACGCCGGACGGAACTGCGTGCGGATCCGCATGGGTAGGCACAACGCCGTCTTTTTTAAATTTCTTAAACGCATACCGCCTGCTTCCTTTGCTGATCGTAAATAAAAGATGTCCTTTCACATTCCAGATTTTTGCAAAAAGCCGCGCAGCTTCTCCAAAATCCGCAGGATCTTCGGCGTCCGCCGCCTTTGAAACGTCCCCGCGGCTTTTAAGTGCATTCACCGCATCTTCAACCGATGAATTTTCGTCAATTATTTCTCTATAGACGGCAGTCAGATAGCAAACCTGTCCGTAGGTCGCCCTTTCCGACTGCAAAAGCTCCGTAACAAAATCGGCGGACTGCGCATGTATCAGTCCGGTTAAAAACAAAACCGCAAAACATAAAAATCTCTCTTTCATAATCTGTCCGAATTGTTAAATGTATTTGGGAAGCGCGAAGAACTTGTACGGATTATAATTGATATGATTTTTGCTGTCTACACGGGATTTTTCTTTAGCGCAGTCCCCTCCCCCGCACGCGCTTTTAAAGCAGCGGGAATTTTTAGAAAATCCTTTCAGAAAGTCCGTTAAAAAAATTTGTCCGCTCAAAGACGGCGCCCCAGCCGAAAAACCTCATGCCACGGCTATTTTCAATGAAGACGCAACAATAGAGCGAACTGTCGTTCTATCACGCGCGGACAGCTCGGAACGGCAGCAAATCTCATTCGCATATGTCGAATTCGTGCCCCGTCTCAAAACAAGAAGCATCCGTTTTCCGACTTCAAGCCTGTGCGCGCTTTGCCAAATGTTCTTCCGCTTCGCTTGCGCGGATATAAAGAGGCCCTTCGTATTCTGCAAGCGGCGGAACATTCGCGCAACGGTATTCTTCCGCCAGCGCAAATAGAGAGTGTGCAACATCGGATGTAAACGGCATAAGATGAACGATTTTATTTTTCAACGCGTCTTCGGCAGCGCCGCAAAATAAGTTTCCGTCGGAACCGCATACAAGAATTTCATTGCGCCCTTCCAGTCGCCCTGTAATTTCTTCCGGCGTATAGTCGCCTGAAGGAAAAATCACGTCTCTTCCACAGTCCGCTTTCGCGTAAAACTTATCTTTTTTAGCGTCGACAACGCATAAAACGGCAAACGGAAGATTTTTATATGCATACGCGTAAGCGTCGAGCGTCGGAACGCCGTAGACGGGAACGCCGTGCGAAAGCTCAATCGCCTTCAGTGCGGAAAATGCAAGCCGCAATCCAGTAAAGGAGCCCGGCCCGCTGCACACGGCGGTATAATCCAATTGAGCCGCCGGAATTCCCGCCGTTTTAAGAACGTAATCCATCGCGGGAAGCAACAGTTCCGACTGCCGCATACCGACATCGTAGGAACAGCTTACAATCCGGTCATCATGTTTTGCCGCGACCGTAAATTTCGTAACGGAGCAGTCGACCGCAAGCGCTTTCACACTATTTCTCCGTTTTTCCAATTATCGATTTCAATCAGTCTCGTCCCGTCCTGTTGCGGCGTAATCTTCAATAAAATTGTTTTTTCAGGCAGCTCGCTCATAATTTTTTCGCTCCACTCGATTATAGAAACGCCCTCGCCGTAAATCATGTCGTCGGCGCCAAGCCCTTGAAAATCCTCCGCGCCGTCAAGCCGGTAGACGTCCATGTGATACAGCGGCATTTTTCCCTCATATTCGCTGACAAGGCAAAACGTAGGACTGGTAATCGTATCTTCGACTCCTAAAGAGTGCGCAACTCCTTTCGTAATGGTAGTTTTTCCGGCTGCAAGCGTTCCCTGCATGGCTATGACATCTCCCTTTTTCAGTCGAGAGCCGATTTTTTTTCCCAATTCAATCGTTTCATCGGGACTTGCAGTTGTGAATTTCATAAAGGAAGTTTTCCCTGACTGTCTTCCATAAGAATGAATTGAGTCAGCGCTTTTTTTATTGGAATGACCGGATAATTCAATGCGCCGCTCAATTGAATATCTATCGTTTTTGCGCCGAGCGGACTTGCCTCAATGCAAAACTGCACCGGAGTTTCCATCGTCGACTTTCCCATTTCTACCAGAGCGTCGCATTTAAAATTCCGTCTGTAATAGATGTGCCCCTCTTCCCTGCTCACATTCCGAAGTTCCAATATCTTCATTGCTAAAACATACTCCAATCGTATTTTATGTTCAAGGCATTTCTAAAAACTTTGTTATTTTTAAAATGCTAAAACCCTCTCATCCTTTTCGCTCGGACGCCGTAAAAAGCGGCGCAATTTTTATAAATCGTTATATCCGTACACGCGGACAAGTATTTTATTTTGCAGCTCCAAAGGAATTTCCAAAAAATGTATGCGAAGGACATAGGACTTGCCGTCGGGAGATTTCCGCGTTTTTACGATTTTGCCGATTGCGCTTTCCTCACGCCCGTCAAAATTGAAGTGCGTGCAGATAAGCTGCCCTTCCTTTATCGGGAGGCGGGAACGCAGACGGCAACCGCCGCCTGAAATATTGGTCAAAGTGCAGTCATAACGCTTCCCGAACGGTTCATAGTGCGCCTTTTTGCCTACGTCGCGCTTTTTTACAGCAGAAAAACTGCACGGCGACTCGGTATCGATCCGCTTATAATTATGGCGCACCTTTTTCATCAATTCCGACGAATGCGCGATAAGCATGCACGGAATGCCGGAAACACTTTTTTCATACCGCAGAATGCGAGCAAAAAATGCATAACTCAATTCGGTTTTTGAAACGAATGAAAACACCGCTTTTGTAAATTCTTTTTGCCGCAGTTCGGAAGCAAAATAGTTTTCGGGGATTTGGAGAACAAGAGAATCTTTCGTATTTTCCAAAAGCCTGCATTCAATCCTGCTGCCGTCGGTAAAATTCATAAATACGGCAGTTTCGGGCAGAAGACGGCGCGTATTTTCAATAATTTGAGTGCCCGCATATATTTTATCAAGCCGGAATTTCAGATTAAAAAGCCGGTTTATTAATATTTCGTTATGCTCACGCCTTAAATCTTCGTATGCGGATTTAAAAAACGGCTCAAGATTTTCCGGATTCTGCATCGAATATACAATATTCGGAATTCTATACTTCCGGCATATGTGAAAGAGCGTCGTTTCCTCATCGGTGGAAAAAGCGTATCGTTGAGAAAGGACTTTTACGTCCCGCCGTTTTGTCATCCTGCGTTTTTCCTGTTCTTTGAACTCCTCGCTTTGTTCAAACTTTTTCCGGCGTTTTAAAAACGACCACACAACAAAAATCGCCGCGATTATGATAAGCCCGATTAAAAGCGCCGTATATATGACGGGATTTTGCCGCGATAAAATCGGCGACTTTCCCGCTTGAAAGTCAAGACCGCTCCTCATTCCAAGTTCTCCAACGTGTCTATGAGAGATTCAAGACGCGGCATAATTTCATATTCGGCAAGATCTTGAATTCCAACGGCATCGGTATTTTTCAAAGCGTCTTCAAAGTCAGAGAGAATGGAAGAAAAACCGCCGAAAAACTCGCTCAAGGATTGTCCGTCCGCTAAAATCGACGAATCTCCGTCAAAAAAGGAAGCGAATGACGAAATTCTGCAAAAATCTTCTATTTTATCGGCAAGCGATATGATAATCGTATTGACGGCAGCGTCCTTTCCGCTTTGCATTGCGGCAGGAATTTCCGTAATCTTTTCGCAGAGCGTTTTAAACTCCGGCGCAAAGTTTTTAAGCGCGGCGAAAACCTGCGCTTTTGAAACGACGGTAAACTCAAACTTTGTATTTTCCAAAAGCGGCTTTACAGCCTCTTGGTCAAACTGTTTTACGCCGATTTGTTTTCCGTCTACAAAAATTTCTACCGCTGCAACATCGTTTTCTTCGCAAACAAGCGCAAACGACTTAAAAACATCGCCTACGGTCTTTTCATTTTCCAAAGAAATATCAGCTTTTTCGCCGTTTATATAAAATTCCATGAACTAAATCCTCACCTGTTATTATTGTTTCTATTTGAAAAATTGTTTATCGCATTCTGCTGCGTTTCAAGACCGTTCAGGGCGCCTTCCATTTGAGCGTATTTGCTTTTAAGCTCGGCTTCCTTCCGCTGCATTTGCGTTTCCAAACGGGAAATACGCTGTTCGGAAGATTTTATTTTACCGTCAAGTCCGGCTGTTTTCAGAGAAAATATTCCGCCGGAGCGGACGTAAGCGGTCAACTGCTTATCAAGTTTGCTTGCAATTCCCGAATCGATAATTAAATCGCCGTCGGAATCATACCCGAACAAAGATTTTATATCGTCAAGATGAGATTCAAGGTTTTCATCAAGTTTTTTTTCATCGATTTCAAGATATCCGCGCAATTTTCCCGGCGAATATCCGCCGAAACCGCTTGCATTCGTTGCAATCCCGATTTGCGAAAGCATCGTTACTTCCGCATTGTCGGAAAACGGATACTGCGCCGCAGCCGTAGACAACATTGCCGACTTTAGGCTCGTCAACGATGAATCGCCTGTAAACATTCCGAGCCGCTCTCTTTCCGCCTTTTTTTCATCGTCCGAAAGATAATCCATTTCATCGATGAGTTCAGGCTTGTTCTGCGTTAAAATATTTATTGAACCCACCGCTTGATTATATTTCCCGACAAACGTAATGAGCGCGTCTTTTGCGCTTTCCGTGTCAGGCTTTACGGAAACGGTAGCCGTTTTTTCCGTTTTCTCATGAACGTGCAAGGTAACTTCAGGCACAACATCGTCGATTTCATTCGTCGGACGCTTTATCGTAATGCCCTCGTATTTTATTATCGCGTCGTCGGCAGTCGATATGGGATGCAGCGGCGTAAATCCCACAGTTTTTTTCGGATCTACGGCAGTCATTTTCGATAAGGTCAAAGCCGCGCCCGTATTTCGGTTTCGAATCGTGAGCGCCGTAATGCCTTTATAGTCGCTTAACGGAATATCGACTTCCGTTTTTCCATCAGAAAGAACGCCGTCCGTAGGAATTGCTTGTTCACTCCCGTCCGCCATAAGAGCAAAAATCACGTTTTCATCTTGTATTTTCTCAAGTTTTTCGGAATGCACCGGCAAAGCTTTGGCAAAATCTGCGTCCACCGGCGAATTATAAATCGTAATATCCCGAAAATTCGCGCTTCCCGCATTCGGTAAAACGGGTTTTGAAGAAACTTTCGTAAGCGCGTCCGTAACATCATCGGTTTCTTCTTTCGTTATCGAAAAACGAATGTGCAAATTATCGTCATCTTGAGCTTCATCAGGAATTTTTATTGTAAAACCGCTTCTCGGCGGCACGATTATATTTCCATCGGAAGAGCTTACTCCCTGCAAAGAAATTTTCGGCATGCCGACCTGCTCATCCGCGTTTGAATATGCATCCTCCGTGAACTCCGCCTTCGACAAAGCAAATTCAACGCCTTCCGGGTCGGCATTTTTTATCATGCCGGAGTTCAAAGCGAATGTAAAAGCGTCTCCTTCAAAGGAAAGACGATTTTCCGCTCCGGTTTTAAGCGACTCAATTACAAGCGTCTTCTTTCCTTTGCTTGCCCCTACGACCTGCGATTTTAAAATATTGTTTGAACGTCTGTTGAGAGCGTTAGAAAATTCCTGCAAAGAGCCGCCTTTCCACCGAAGCGTAACCTTCTTATCAGCGACTTTATACGTATATGTTCCTTGCGGAACTTTTATTTTATCATCAAGTTCGGAAGTTAAAAAGCGGTCTGCGCTCGCCGGTTGAATTATGTCGATTTTAAAAGAATCGTATGCAGCTCCGCGGGATGCCGTAGCAGTAACGGCAGCTTCTTCCGTTGACGTTGCAAATTTATTGTTAAAGGGATTATCGAATGAATAAAGAGATTTTACGCTGTCCCGCAAAGTGCTGAATTTTCTATTAACATCCCGCCATGCTTCTTGTTGAGCCTTATACGTTTCAAGCGTCTTTTCTTCCCTCGTAAGCGGAATACGCTCAATTTGCATAAGTTTTTCTACAGTTTCATTAGTATTATATTTATTTGAAACTCCGGGTATGTTAATTCCTGGCATAGTCTTAATTTATCTGAAATCC
>JBQNBN010000077.1:0-13808 GCA_052169915.1 Treponema sp. | reverse complement strand
TTGCCTTATGGATCCTCAGCATTTACTGACGGTCTTAGGCAAAAACTGAGTTCCGCGCCTGTCCGCCCCTTCCTGAAAGAAAAACGCAAAACCTGAGAGGGCAATTAAAACGGCGGCGATGACGGCGCTTTCGGCAAAGCGGTAGGACGATGAATAGCCAAACAAGAGCAGGGAGAGGTTTGAAAAACCTGAGAGATTTAAGACGAGCGGAAGCGTCGCGTCTCCTATCGACATCGCAAACGTAAACGCCGCCGCCTCTGCGATTCCTTTTTTGCAAAGCGGGAGAACAATGCGAAAAAAAACGCTTGCTTTCGAGTCGGAGACGAGCAGGGCGGCTTCAGTCAAGTTTTCGGGGATTCGAGAAAGATAATTTTGAATCTGCGTCCACGCAAAGGGCCAGAACAGCGACGCCTCTGCAAGGACTAAAATCGCGGGGGACTTTAGATGCGGCGCGACGTTCCAGCCGAAGCCTAAAACGACGGAAGAGACGGCAAGCGGCAAAAACGGAAGCGCGTTTTTAAACGGAAAACGGAGTTTTTGAAAGTCGATATAGGCGAAAAAAAGAGCTGCCGACACGGCAAGAAGAGAAGCTGCCGCTCCCGTCCGCAGCGACTGCAAAAGCGACGTGAAAAACAGGCGAGATGAAAACACGCGCGTCCACGCGGCGGCGGAAAATCTTCTATTCAATCCGAATGCGTAGTGCGCGTTGTAAACCGACGACACGAGAATCGAAAGGAGCGGCAGGAGCAAAAAGAGCGCAATCGCCGTCCGCAAAACAAAAAATGCGGCGCGTTCGAAAAGCCCCGTAATGCGCGTCCGGCGGCGGAAAGTTTGGAGCGGAGAACGGTGAGCGGCAAACTGCGCGCGGATTTTTGCGTGCGCCGCGATAACTGCCGCGGCGGTTCCGGTACTCACGGCGGCAAAACGGGAGGCGGAGGCAGCGTCAAAGCGGAAACGCGCGGCGCGGTACAATTCGGTTTCAAGCGTCGCCGTTCCAAGCGTCCCGAACAGCAAAATGATGACAAAACTAAAAAAGCAAAACAGAAAAATCAGCAAAAACGACACGGCAATCGGCGGCAGAAGATACGGCAGCGTTATCGCGCGGAAAATACGCGGACGGCTCGCGCCGACAATCAGCGCGGCGTCTTCTTCGTCAGCGTTGATTTGCGCCCACGCTTTGGCGACGGTGTGCATGGCAATCGGAAAATTGTAAAAGGCGTGGCACACGATGACTGCCTTAATCGAATACAAAAAGCGGAAGGGGACTTTTTCGGTGTGCAGCACACTTTTAAGAAGCGTGTTGAGCGTTCCGTTGTTTCCGAAAAACAGAATGTAGGACAGCGCGGTGATAATTGCCGGTACGCAAAGCGGAATTCCTGCAAGGCTCATCAACATGCGGCGGCCGAAAAAGCGCCGGTTCGCGCAAAAAAACGCCGCCGCCGTCCCGATAAGACAGGCAAGCGCGGCGGAAAAAGCCGCCTGCCCCGCGGTAAACGCGAATATGTTGAAAATATGCCGGATCTCCGCCGCGCTTAAAGCGTTTTCCGCCGCAAAACGTCCGCCGAACAGCGGCACGAACGCCGCGCACACCGGTACGAAAAAAAATAAAACGGCGGATGCAAACGACGCCCCGAAAAACGAGAGAGCGGCAAAAGTCCCGATACGTTTTAGTCTATTCGCATTGAAAAACATGAATGAAAAGTTCCATGCCGTTCGATAAAAGAAAAAGACGAACGGGAATTAAAACGTTTCTTTTGCAGTCGATATGAGACGGATGGAATCCCGTAAAAAATTCCATCGTCTTCAATTCATAACTATTTAATAGAAAGAAACGCTGCAAAAACTCCGCGCGCCTATTTCCGTCCGTTTATTCCGACAAAACCCGAATGGCATCGTCAATGCCCTGCGCGGTCTTTTCAGGAGCGGCGGTCAAAATGACGGGGGGTTCGGGAATGCTGCGGAACGAGTCGGGAAGCGGCGCGTCTTTTACCGCCGGAAACATAAACTGCGTTTCAGGCAGGAGCGACTGCGCTTTATCAGTCAGCATCAAGTCGATGAATTGCTTTGCGTTGGCGGGGTGCGGCGCGTTTTTTACCAGTCCCATGCCTTCCGTCTGCAAAATATGACCTTCGGGGAAAATGAGGGGTTGGAACTTTTCCGTTTTGTCGTAAAGCCTGTGCGCGGCAATGCTTGTCGTATACGAAACGACCAGAGGCGCCTCGCCGCTCGTAAAAAGGGCGTAGCCTGCGCTCCAGCCGGGACTCATCGTCAAAATATTGGGTTTTATGCGCGCCCACCAGTCAAGCGCGCGCTCTCCGTACGCCGATTCAATCCACGAAAAAAGCCCAAGCCCGGGCGTACTTGTCCGCGGATCCATGATGACAATCCGCTTTGCAAAGCGCTCGGACGTCAAATCCTCAAGGGACGAAGGAGCCTCAATGCCGGACTCCGTATTGTACATAAAGGCGAAATAACCGTAGTCGAACGGCGTCAAAAGTCCCTCGCCGCCGAACGCCGAGTCGGCACCGGGAGAAAGCCGCTGTGCCCCCTGCGCCGTATACGGTTCAAGCACGCCGAACTTTTTTGCGGCGGGCAGCAGTTGATTATCGATACCGATTAAAACGTCTGCTTTGGGACGGCTTTTTTCCGCAACCGCTTTTGATAAAACTGCGCCGCCGTCTTCGCAGGTAACAAGGTTGACTTTACAGCCCGTCTCCGCTTCAAAAAGAGAAGCGATTTTGGGCCCCGCGCCCCATTCGGCGGTAAACGAATCGTAGGCGTAGACCGTTACTTCATTTTCCAAAGCGGCGCGCTTGCAGGAAGCGAACGGCAGAGACACAATTAAAAAAACGGGAAATAAAATAAGAAGATGATGTTTCATACTTCCTCCGCCGGCATTATCCGGATCAGGTGTTGAAGATTCATACGAATCTCCTCGGGTGTTTTCTCAGCCTCATCCGCCCGACTGTCAAAATCGGACAGGCAAAGCACCCCGGTAGTTCGGATAGTAGCAAAAAAGAAGGGACTCTGTAAATGACAGGCGGCAGAGAACACTAGTTTATAGGATAGAGCTGTGTTGCCGCCTGTTACAAGTTTGCCGAAAGCAAACTCGCAGAAAACGAGGGTCTTAAACGAGAGAAAAACGCTGGTTTATAGGATAGAGTTGTCTTGCCGCCTGTTACAAGTTTGCTAAAAGCAAACTTGCTGGAAACGATGTTTTTAAGAAAGGATTTCCGCATTACGTTTTTTTGCAAAATAAACGCCCTTCCCCGCACGCACGGCTTTCTGCAAAATGAAAACGCCGTTCTCTTGTCAATGCGGTACGCAAATTTTCGCCCTCTCACGCCCCTCATGTCTCCGTTCATGGAGAAAAGAGGTTTCCGCTAGTCGGCTTCAAAATCGTTTTTCCGCTCAGTCTGGTCGGTAAATGCGGACTTTTCTCCGTGTGTTGAAAACGCCGCACTATGTACGGAGACGCCTCCGGCATTTTCCGGCGCGAGTATAAAGTCGATAAAACTTTCCACGTTATCAAAGCGCCTGACAACTCGGCGGCATCTCTAAAAAACCGCAAAGGTTGAGTTCTATTACTTTCCTATAAATTTTCTTTCAGCCAGCGGACTTCGTACGGCGAAAGTTCCTGTTTTTTGCGGTTTTCAAACACCCTTCCGCTCAAAATATCGGTGCTGTTTTCAGACCAAGCGTCGATTGTAAAACAGGCGGGGCTTTCGGAAAAATTGGCAACGATGTGAATCGTGCTTCTTCTGAATGCAAATACGTGAAAGTCCTGCACGTCGTAGAAAAAGACATCGTTTCCGCCCAAAAGCGGCTCCGCTGAACGGAGATACGAGATTCGCTTGAGAAAATCGGAAAACTCTTTTTGAGAAGGATATTTAAAGTTTTTTGTCCAGTCGCTTTTTATTCGATGCACCCATCGGGAGTCCTCCGCCTTGCTCCCGTCGTTTTTATAGGAATGGTCATTGAAAACGGCCTTTTCGTCCCCCGCGTACAAAAGAGGAATTCCGGGAAGGGCGAACAGGACTGCATACAGCATTTTCATGCGCCGTAAAGCCATCTCTTTCCACAGAACGTTACAGGAATTTTCAGCCTGCTCAAGACCGGCAAGCGACGCCGTCGTTCCGCAAATACGGCAGTCTCCGGTGGCAGGGTTCAACTGGAACGCTTCTCCTTTTGCAAAAGAGCCTTCAAAGCGGGAAGTGTAAAATCCGTTCAAGAAATTTCTGTGGGCTTTCGGGTCTATTCCCAAAAAGCAGGCGTCTTCATCGCTGAACGTCCAGCCGATGTCGTCGTGACAGCGAATGTAATTTACCCATGCGCAGTCGTTAGGAATGCTCCACCTTTTTTTAAGCGAAAGCGTCAAAAGCCGCGTGTCGCGGGAAGCAAGGCTGCTCCAAAGCAGAGCCATCTCAAGAGGATTGTAACTTAAGGCGCATTCTTCGGACTTTATGTATTTTACAACGTCGGACGGATGTACAATCGCTTCGCTTTTAAATATGAGGGAAGGGGCGGCTATGCGCGCAACGTACTGAAACGCCTGAATGAGAAGGTGCGCCTGCGAAAGATTTTCACAAGACGTACCCTTCTCTTTCCACACGAAAGCGAGGGCGTCAAGACGCAGCACGTCAACGCCGAGGTTTGCGATAAAAAGCATTTCCCGGCACATTTCAAGAAAAACGTCTGGATTTGAATAGTTTAAATCCCACTGAAAGGAATTAAACGTTGTCCACACCCATTTTCCCGTCTCTTCTAGGAACGTAAACGATCCCCGCCTGACAGTCGGGAAGATTTCCCGCAAGGTTTTGTTCCACTCATCGACTTCCGTCTTATCGGAATAGATAAAGTAGAAGTCCTGAAACTTTTTTTCGCCCTTCTTCGCCCTCTTTGCCCATCGGTGTTCATCGCTTGTGTGATTGAACACAAAGTCCAAGACGAGTTTTATTCCGTTTTTGTGAAATTCTTTTGCCAGAAGCGCAAAGTCGTCCATCGTTCCAAGATTTTTTTGTACCTTCCGGTAAGAACGAACCGCATAGCCGCCGTCGTTTTCCTTTTGGGGACAATCGAAAACCGGCATGAGATGAACGTAACTTATTCCGAAATCCTTGAAATACGGTATTTTTTCAATCAGTCCTTTCAAGTTGCCGGAAAATAAGTCGACGTAAAGCGTCATTCCGACCGCGTCCTGCCGAAGATACCATGCGTTTTTTCCGTCTGCGTTTTTCCAACCGGAAAGAAATTCCTCATCCCGTTCACGAAGATATGCGCTTCGCGCGCCGTAAGCCTTTCTCATCATGTCTTCCAGTCGATTTAAGATTGAATAAAAATCCCACCGCGCGCCGTAAAGTTGGTAAAGGCGGGCTGTCAAAGCCGCCATATTTTCTTTTAACTGTTGTTCAAACATATTTTCAGCCCTTTACAGAACCTGCAAGCAGTCCTTTTACAAAGTATTTTTGCAGCGCAAGAAAGACCGTCAGCGGCAATATCATGGAAATAAACGCGCCTGCCGTAAGCAGGTGCCAGTCGGTTCCGCGCGTTCCCGCCATGTTCATGAGCCTCACCGTTACGACTTCAAAGCCTGAGCCCGCCCCGCTTAAAAACACGAGCGAAACAAGAAGGTCGTTCCAAACCCAGATAAATTGGAATATTGCAAACGACGCAACGGCGGGAACGCTTAAAGGAACGATGAGCCGTATAAAAGCGGTAAAATGCGTTGCTCCGTCTATAAAAGCCGATTCCAAAATGCTCCTCGGAAGGCTCGAGACGTAGTTGAACATCATATACGTTGCAAGCGGAAGTCCGAAGCCGGTATGACTGAGCCAGATTCCTAAGTAAGTCCCGTTGAGTCCGATTTTTTGATAATCTTTGAGTATCGGAATCAGGGAAATCTGTAAGGGGACGACTAAAAGCGCGACGACAGCGCCGAACAAAACGTTTCTGCCCTTGAACTTAAGCCATGCAAAGCCGTATGCGGCTGCAAGCGCGATGAAAATCGGAATTACGACGGAAGGAACAGTTACGGCGACGGAGGACAGAAAGGCGCTCAACATCGTCGCCCCGCGGATTGTGCGGCTTCCGGCGGCGTTTGCAACCTTGTACCGCTGCCCGAACAGAACTTGATTGTAGTTATCCAGCGTAAACGACTGTATGTCGGAAAATGCCGTCCACCAGCCGGAAGAAGAAACCGCATCCGCCTTTCTGAATGAAGTTATGAATATTCCAAGCGTCGGCAGCGTCCACAGGACGCAGATTATAATCAAAATGATAGTTATGACCGTGCGGCTCGTATCTTTCGAATTATGAATTTTACGTTTCATGTCAAAATGCCTCCCTGTTTTTGAATTCCTTGAGGTTGTAAAAGATAATTGGGCTTACTCCAATCAAAATCAATATTGCGACGGCGGAGCCCCTTCCGTAGTTTAGGAACTTGAACATCTGCTTATATTGTTCTCTTGCAAGGACTTCCGTTCCGTACAGTCCGTTTGTCATTGAAAAAACAATATCAAAGCATTTGAGAGCGGCAAGAAATATTGTGGTTGACACCGTGATAATTGAGGAGCGAATGCTCGGAATTATTATCTGAACGAGAATTCGAAACTCTCCCGCTCCGTCGATTCTTGCGGCTTCAAGCGTTTCTTCCGGGACGGACTTTAACGCTGCTGAAAGGACGACTAAAGCAAAGCCTGTCTGAAGCCAAACGAATATGACTATCAAAAAGAAATTATTGATCGGCGCCGAGCCGAGCCAGTTCTGCGGTTCTCCGCCGAGGTACACGACGATTGCGTTCAAAAGTCCGATCTGCCGAGAGCCGAGCGGTCTGTAAGCGTACAAAAACTTGAAGATTACGCCGGCGCCCACAAGGGAAATTGCCATCGGCATGAAAATCAAGGTTTTTGCGCCTCTTTCAATGTAACTCCGCTCGGCAAGTACTGCGATTATCAGTCCGAACACCGTGCTGAACAAGGTTCCGCATACAAGCCAAAGCACCGTATTTTTGAGCGAGGTGAGTATGGTCTTGTCGGTAAAAATGTAGGCGTAGTTGGAAAATCCTGCAAAATGTTCGGAGTTTTTGTCCATAAAACTGAAAACAAGCGAGCGCATCGCAGGCAAAAACAGATACCAGCCCATTATCAAGACGGCAGGTCCTACAAAAATGTAGGGGACAATCTTGTTGTAGGTTTTCGTATTGAAAACTTGCGCAATCAAATTGAGAGAATAAAAAATGAGGATCACGCTGGCAGTTCCCCAGACGACGGCAGCGATCGTCGTCACAATCTGATTGAGAACCGACGCGCGCAGAAGATAAAATCCGCCGAGCACAAGAGCCGCCGTCAGCGGAAGAATAAAAGCGGTTTTCAGTTTACCGTGCATAAAGCCTCCGAATACCAACTCCCGCCTCAAAAAGAAGCGGGGTTCGCTTTTTCATAATGCGATTGCAGTCTTGCTTTAAGAAACGAACGGATTTCGTAAATCGTGCCCAAGACCGCATATTGATTAGCCTAGTTTGAAGGCCAACTTTCGTTGATTTTTTTAAGGCACTCTTCAGCCGACTCGGCGCCGCTTACGTAATTTACCATGCCCGTCCAGAATGTTCCCGAACCGACTTCGGCAGGCATCAAGTCCGATGCGTCAAATCTGAAAACCTTTGCACTCACCAAAATCTTTGCAAGTTCTTTTTCAAGACCGTTTCCGTAGTTGTCAAAGTTTTGGTTTTTGTGCGGAAACAAAGCGCCGCCGGCTTTTGCCCACGGAACGCAGCCTTCCCATGTCGAAAGGAATTCAAGAAATTCATCTACGCCCGGCTTATCCGAAAACTTTACATACTGGTCGCCGCCGCCTAAAACCGGCGTTCCCCACGTTTCGTCGACGGAAGGAAGAGCAAACACGCCGACGAGATTTTCCATATTTTGCTGAACGTCATCCTGCATAAAGCCCGTGATAAAATTTCCTTGACGGTTCATCATCGCCTTCGGAGGATTTTCAAAAAGCGGACGCACGCACTCCCCGTAGTTTGCCGTAAGAATATTCGTTGAGCCGCCGTAGACGTATTTGTTGTTCCTGAATATCGTTCCGCATTTTTCGAGCGCAGAAACGATTCGCTCATCGTCAAAAGGAATGTCATAGCTCACCCATTTATCGTAAACGTCAGGTCCTGCAGTCCGTAAAACCATGTCTTCAAGCCAGTCGGTTCCGGGCCAGCCCGTCGCCGCTCCCGACTCAAATCCGATTGACCACGGCATGTCTCCGTTTTTTATCATTTCATCTTCAAGCGCCTCAAGTTCCGCCCATGTTTTCGGAATTGCGTACCCCTTTTTCTCCCAATACGGCTTGTTGTACCAGACAAAACTTTTCGCATTCACCCGATGGAATACGCCGTATACAGTCCCGTTGTAACTTGCAAGTTCCTTCCAGACCGGAGCGTAATTTTCATCAATCGACTTTACAACTCGCTCCGAAAGCGGCTTTAAGTACGATTTTTGAGCAAAGTTTTTCATCATTCCCGGCTGCGGAATGGAAGCGATGTCCGGAGGAGTGCCTGCCGCCGCCTGCACTTGAATCTGAGTTTCAAATTCGGGGCTTCCTTCGTATACGACATTAAATCCGGTTTTCTCATTGAATGCTTTGACGATTTCTTCAAAGCGGGCGGCTTCTTCACCTCTTGCGGCTCCAAACACAAGTATTGTGCCGTCGTTTTTACCGCTTCCGCCGGAAATCATTTTTTTTGAACAACTCGCCGCGGATAAAGCAAGCAGCGCCGACAGAGTCGATGCAAAAAATTTAATCGATTTGTTCTTCATATTTCCTCCTTATGAAAAGAACGTTATGCCTACCTCTTAAAACTTTGCGTTTTTAGAGGAAACTTTTGAAAATGCCGTATTACGGCGGCTAACGACGCAACGGCATTCTTAAAATCTCAAAATCGAATTTTCCAACATTTTCTTCAATATATTGGACTATCTTTTACCAGTCGTATCCCGCTCAATGACTTCAAGGGACAGTTCTATTCTGCAAACGGGCTTTTTTGGATTTTCGATTCGTTCCAAAACCAATTTTGCTGCAAGCCTTCCCGACTCTTCAAGGCTTTGGGAAACGGAACTTAATCCCGTGTATTCTGAAAGTTCAATATTGTCAAATCCAATGACTTTCATTTTGTTCGGAACGTCTATTCCCTTTGCGCGCGCAAGTCTTATAAGCCTGAGCGCAATCACATCGCTCGAACAAAAAACTCCGTCGGGAATTTCATCGCGGCTTAAAAATTCTTCTATTCCCCGTTCAATCCCGTTTTCGGAAAAATCTCCAATCCAGATATTTTTTTCTTCAAGCACAATGCCTTGATTTGCCCAAAAGAAATGGAATCCTCTCAGCCGCTCGTCCGTGGCAGCAATTCCATAGCCTGAACAAATCTTGTCTCCGACAAAACCCGGTGTTCGGCATCCGGCGTTAAAAAGGCATTCCCCTGCTTTTTGTCCGCCCTTAAGATTTTTTATGACAATGCTGTCAAATCCGTCCACGTCCTCTTCAACAAAACTGACCGGAAAAGGCGCCGTCCTGAGCAAGTCGATCATGTTTTTTTCCAAGTGAACGCACAGGAATATAAGTCCGTCAACACGGTTTGTTGCCGCAAGCGTCGTTATATAATTTTCAAGATCCGCTTCAGACGAAAGCGCATAAATCACCAATTCGATATTTTTTGATGAGAGACATTCCGAAATGCCGCGGAGCCGCTCCGTAAAGGAAGGCTGCGTAAAAAGAGGCGCCACCACGCCGATTTTTTTATAGTTTTTACGGGCATTCGCCGCGGCATCAAACTTCGTTTTAAAGTGAAGTTTTGCGATTGTCTCCTGCACCGCTTTCCGTTTTTTTTCGCTGACAATAGCAGGATCGTTCAGCACGCGGGAAACCGTCGCAGCGCTTACGCCCGCCTCTTTTGCAACATCGTAAATTGTCGGAACGGTATGGGAAGCCACACAAACTCCTTTATTTTGAAAGTGATTTCAGAAATCTATTTCAGTATAGACGAGAATAAATATTTGTCAAATTCTATTTTTGAAAAATCAATGAAAATTGACTTTTTAGAGGCGTTTTTAAGAAGTCGTTTAATACTCTGAAGCTGTAGCCAAGCAGAAGCCGCTATTATAAAACGCACGATGAGATTAACGTTCTCCTTCATGTTTTACAAATCAGCTGGCATATTTCAAGCCGCACAAAGTACCTTCCTCTACCCTCTCGCCTATCCGCATCTATTTACAACGAAATGTTAGAAATCAATTTACTTTTACTGCGGCAACGGGTATAATAATTTCATGCCAGACATACTTAACGATGCCGATTATGAGCGGTTCCGCAAGCTGATTTACGATGAAAGCGGAATTACATTCTCACCGACAAACAGACCGATCCTCGACAGTCGAATA
The DNA here is from genome assembly GCA_052169915.1 of Treponema sp. Lineage (GTDB taxonomy): Bacteria > Spirochaetota > Spirochaetia > Treponematales > Treponemataceae > Treponema_D. The sequence goes on along the minus strand of JBQNBN010000077.1, from coordinate 3,381 downwards.
AAAGAGCAGCTCCGCGAAAAGGACATGGCTTCAGTCGATTCTTACTACAAACTTATCACATCCGACCGGGAAGAACTCAAAAAAATGCTGGACTCGGTAACGACGAACCTAACGCGCTTTTTTAGAAACCAGCCGCATTTTGACGCCCTTATAAACTATGTTTTTCCGCACGTCCTTGAAGAAAAAAAGAAAACCGGCTCGCGCACAATCAATATATGGAGTGCCGGCTGTTCTACAGGCGAAGAGCCGTACACAATCGCGATGATTGCAAAAAAGGTGCTTCCCGCCGGTTTTAACTGCCACGTTACCGCGTCCGACATTTCTCTCAAGTCCCTCATGGTCGGACAGCAGGGATTTTACGGCGAAAACAGAATTGAAGGCGTTCCCCCCGACTATCTTTCGCGCTTTTTTACAAAGTCGGACAAGGGCTACCAGATAAACAAAGAAATTATGGACAGCGTAAAATTCGACTATCACAATCTCCAGCACGATTCCGGTATGCGTAACCTCGACGTCATATTCTGCCGCAACGTTATGATTTATTTTGACGAACAGGCGCAGTTGACCGTTTTGAGGCGGTTTTGGGAAGCGATGGCGAAACATTCGTATCTGTTTATCGGACATTCGGAATCCTTGTTCGGAATGGATACCAAATTTGAATTTTTGAAAACCGATTGGGCTTGTATCTACCAAAAAAACGAAAACTAAAGAAGGTGTATTATGGAACAAAATGAAAGCAATTTTGATTCAATATCGGTGGCGATTTGCGATGACTCCGCGCTTATGCGGAACCTCATCTCTCGCATCATCTCCGAGTCCCCCCTGATCAAAGTCGTCGGAAAGTCTATGAACGGTCAAATGCTTTTGGACCTTGTTCCAAGCTACAGACCGGACGTAATCGTCCTCGACATTGAAATGCCGGTTATGAACGGCGTCGACTTCCTCAAGGCGCGTAAAGCCAACGGCTGGGATATTCCCGTCGTCATTCTTTCAAGCGTCGCGACGAAAGGCGCCGCCGTTACGATGGAATGTCTTGAACTCGGCGCAAGCGACTTTATTACAAAACCCGGCGGATCGATTTCAATCGACATTGAAAAAGTCAAAGAAGTTCTTATAGAAAAAATCGTTTCCTACGGCGGTTCTTACGCGCGGAAGCACGGCAAGAGAATTCCTCTTGCTGATGATTTTGTAAAACTCATGAAGATGGAGGCGGCGGAGAATTTTGTTGCAAAGCAAAAGGGAACGGCTGCAGGAGGCACGGAACACAAAGAGCCGCTTCAGCCGTCTTTCCTGTCGTCGCGCGAAAAAAAGGATCCGGTCGTTATCACGCCGATACGGAGCGGCGGAACGATAAAAATCATTGCAATCGGCATTTCGACAGGCGGTCCGAATGCGCTGCGCGAAGTTTTTGCGGCAATCGATCCTGAATTAAAGCAGCCGATTCTTGTCGTTCAGCATATGCCGGCAGGTTTTACGACGGAATTTGCAGCGAGTTTGAACAGGATTTGTCCGCTTACCGTTGTGGAAGCCGCCGACAATATGCCGATAGAGCCTGCGCATATCTACATCGCGCCGGGTAATTTCCACATTATCATCGAAGAGCGCCCCGGCAAAAACGTTATTCGGACGATACAGACTCCGCAGCGGAACGGACACCGCCCGTCCGCCGACGTGTTGTTTGAGTCCGTCGCAAAGATTTACGCGAACAACGCAATGGGCGTCATAATGACTGGTATGGGACGCGACGGCGCTGCTGAACTTGCCGAAATGCGTAAGCAAGGCGCGTACACGCTCGGACAAGATGAAAAGTCCGCGATCGTATACGGAATGCCGCGCGTCGGCTTTGAACTCGGCGGCGTGCAAAAACAAGTCGCCCTGTCCGACATGGCGAACGAAATAAGCAAACTTGCGCGCGAACACCGCTAAAAAATTGCGAACGCGTTAGAAAACGGCTGTCATCGAAATGGGTGACAGCCGTTTTTTATTCGTGCGGAGGGTTTAATACCCCGACGCTCTGCGTCTGGGTTGTTGATTGAAGATAAGCGCGGAGTACGGAAATGAGATTTTTTAGTGATGATGAAAGGCGGCGTTTTGTCAGCAAGCGGAAAATGGGAGCGCGTATGGCAATGAATGCCGCTTTAGCGGCTCGGGCGTATTGGGCGTATTGAAGGAAGATAAATAAGTATATGAGTAAAAATATTCTAAATAAAGAATGCTAAAATATTTTTTCTATTATTTTTGATAATGATTTCCGTCCATTTTCTCACCTTGGTTATGGAACGACTAACAAATAAATATAAAAACAGACAATATAAATTATCATATCGGGTTTTAGATGAATATATTAACAACTTAAAAGGAGAGCATGAAATTGTGTATATATATCGTGATGATAAATCAAATTACACAAAAAAAATTAATGTATCGCAAAAAGAAGAAATTAATGCGTAGTCGGCAAAGTCGATGTGCTGCAGTATCAACTTGTTTACTTCTTTTTCGGACTACCGGATATCGGCGGCAAAGTGTTGAGCCAGCGAGGCAAGAACGGCGTGCTGTTCTTCTTGTTTTTTCGGTCGGCGGGTAATTTTCCCTTCCTATTCATAATACTCCTTTTTACCAATTCGGCAGTGTCCATAGTACAGTCTTTTGGGAGATTGTTACTTTACGCGAAGGTAGGCAGGACAGTCCGCCCTGCCTGTGCGCCCTAGCTCACCACAAAGTTCACCAGTTTATTTTCCACAACTACCGTCTTCACGATTTTCTTCCCCTCAAGGAATTTCCCGACTCCCTCCGCAGTCTTTGCAGCCGTTTCAAGTTCGGCTTTCGGAGTGCCGGCGGATGCTTCGAACTTGCCGCGGAGTTTTCCGTTCACCATGACGACGATCGTTTTTACGTCGTCCGTTAAGTCCTCTTCATTAAAGCGGGGCCACGGCTCGTATGCGATTGTGTTATCGTGTCCGAGTTTTTGCCACAACTCTTCGCCCAAATGCGGCGCATACACGGAAAGCATTTTTACAAAATCGCTCCACATCGCGTCGGGGATTGTGTCCTGCTTTGACAATTCGTTGATGAAAATCATCATTTGGCTTATCGCCGTGTTGAAATCGAGGTTTGCCGTGTCTTTCGTTACTTTTTTCACCGTCGCGGCAAAAGTCTTTTTGAGCGCGGCAAGCGATTTGTCAGCAGTCCCGTTCAAGTCGACTTTTCCAATCGGCTTTTCGCTCAAATCCCAGATTTTTTGCAGGAAACGGTTGATTCCGATGATTCCTTGAGTGTTCCACGGCTTACTCATCGTCAAAGGCCCCATAAACATTTCGTACATACGAACGGAATCCGCGCCGTAGCGGGCGATTTCTTCGTCGGGATTGATGACGTTTTTCA
>JBQNBN010000076.1:0-13841 GCA_052169915.1 Treponema sp. | reverse complement strand
AATAGCCGCCCGCGATATGCAAACGAATTTCAAAGCTTAGGAAGCGGCGGACAACCGTCCGACCTTGCAAAAAAACTCTTTGCTATCACGCAGCTCATTCAGCGGCACAACGACGGGCGGAATACGTTTTTATTGAGCGCAACGCCGTTTCAAAACTCTCCGACCGAGATTTATTCCATTGTCTCATACATGGCGCGCGATAAACTCAAAGAAATGGGCTATTACTCCCTTGAACAATTCGTATCGAACTTCTGCAAAGTGCAGCGCGAATATACGGTCAAAGCAAACCGCATAACCGAATCGCCGGTTGTCAAAGGTTTTGAAAACCTGTCTGAATTGCAAAATCTTTTGACTTCCTACATGGATAAAGTGGACGGCGAAGAAGCGGGCGTAAAGCGGCCTGAACGGCGTATGCACACGCCGGAACTTGAACTTTCCGACTTGCAAAAAGCGGTAATGAACGAATGCAGCGCGTACATTGAAAGGCAGGAGTCGCAGCCTAAAAAGAAGCGGGATGACGGCTATATGTTCCGCGCCATGAACGCGATGAAAAACTGCGCTTTAAGTCCGGCATTGGTAGATGACGCTTTTATTCCGGTCGGATATGAAAAGTCGGCTTTAAGCGAAGTCGTCGAAAGTTCCCCAAAATTAAAGTTCGTTTGCGATTCGATTGTTGCGCAGTACAAGCAGAATGCGCAAAACGGGCAGATTATGTATATGCCGCTCGGCGTTGAGCAATTCCCGAAAGTAAAAGATTATCTTGTAAAGCGCGGAGTTCCCAAAGAGGCGGTTGTCCTCATTGCAGGAGCTGCGACGACTGACAGACAGATGGAAGCGCGGGACGAAACCTTTAAGGAGTTCAACGACCCGGCCGGAAAGTGCAAAATAATCATCGGTTCAAGCACGATTAAAGAGGGCTGCAACCTGCAGGGCAACACCACAAGCATTTATTAAACCTGTTCAGAAACTTCAGTTTCGGAACAGGTTACCTTGAAATACGATGTTCAAAATCGTGCTATATCTGTACGATTTTGAACTCGCCGACCGGTTCGACAACGATGTTATAGAACCGGTCTATTGTACTCAACTTGAGTGGAACCCGACGGACGTAACGCAGTTGTGGGGGCGCGGATGGCGGCAGGGCAATAAGCAGGGCGTTGTTCACTGCATAACGCCGCTCATGCACGATTCTCTTGACCCGATGATTTTACAAAAGCACGGAGAAAAACTCTCGCGTCAAGGCGACGTGTACAGTTTTAAGGGCGACCGGCTCAACGTGGAAGAAGTCAATCCCGAAGAACTCAAGTTCTCCCTCATAAAAGACCCGAACAAAAGGGCTGACTTGCAAGTCATGGAGTTCACCGAAGAGAATAAGAGCAATCAAAAGATGTACGGGCAGTTGATTGATGTGCTGCATAAGCAGATAGAGGCTGCCTTTAAAAGCGATGAGGAGATACGGCAAGAGGCGCACAAAGGAATGACGCTTTCCGGCGGAATTGAAGGCGAGCGGGGGAACATTGAGGAAAAGAAAGAGCAGAAACAGAAACTCAAAGATTTAAGCGCAAAAATCAAAAAGACCTACAAGGGCAAAGAAGAAAGTTTTAACGGCGAAGATGTTATTGACGAATACAATGCAGCCGGCGGTTGGATGGCAAGCCGCTATCAAAACTTCAAAACATTCGTGCAGAATATTGACATAGATATTGACCGGGCGGAAGCTGCTATAGAGTCTTCAAAAAGCAAAATCGCCGCCTACAACAAGAATTTGAAAAAACTCTCCGACTTAAAAACGTCCACCGCCGCATACCTTTCGTCAAAGGGATTAAGCACAAAAGAAGACTGCGAAGCGAAGATACAAGATTATGTAAAACTTATGGACGAATGCGGCGACAATATCGACAAAGCGAAGAGCATGCGCGAACAGTTTTACCAAAAAGCCGTTGAGGACAATAAGGCGCGCGAAAAAGAAATACCGAGTGTTGATGACATGGTAAAAATGAACGTCGAAAGCATAATGACAGACTTACGCCCGATGGAGACGGAAACGCCTGCGGCAAACGCAGCCTCCATTAAAAAATCGTGGTGTTATTTTGACGGGCGGGGGCGGCTGTATTTTAGAAAGTCCGCGCGCGTCGGCTGACGGGATTGCAGGAAAGAACTGACGGAAGGCGGCGACTGGTAATAGAATGCCGATTGCCTTTCCGTCTCTCAATGAAAAACGCCTTTAGAAGCTCATAGCGCGCTTCTGATAGGCGCTATCGGCGCAGGTGATGATAGTTCATCATCTTGCGATAACACGCGCAATAGACAGATTTTATAGGAGAATTGGGATATGAACGAATTGTATGCGGATACGAAAGTTTTTGAAAAAGCGGCGCAGCGGATAGTCAAGTCAATCATTGCCGAAGCGGAAAAAGAGGACATATTTTTAGCGGAGTACAAAAATAAGGGCAGTTGTTACAAGGTTTGAAAGGTTAAATAGTGCTCTGCCCGTTACGAGATTTTGCTCTCGCAAAACTCGCAGGGTAAAGGTCTTTTTCTTACGTTTTGAAGAATTTGCCTCCGACGCGCAGTCGCCGACGAATTGGCGCAATTCCGCGCTGCCTGAAAAGGTGCAGGCAATACTCGAAAACAGCGGCGTTCATATTCTCGCCTTGTCTTATGATAGAGTCGGACTGCCTATGTACGTGGAAGTAACGGTATATCCTTTATAATTTACATAATTTTGGATTTGCTGAAAGAATATCAATAAGATAAATAATAATATTCGCGTCAAAGAAAACAGTTTTATTAACTATTTGATGAATATCTTTTAAGGCGTATCGTTGAGGCATTACTCATTCTCCAGAATATCTTGCACTGATTTTTCCATCATTTCAGGATTTTTGTAATAATTTTTTGCAGTTTCAATAACTCTTTTTAGCAGCACTGCATCAGCCGGTCGTAAATCTTTTACCTTTAGGCACGCCTTAATTTTATCTTCTGGATAATCTTTATAAAGCAGTCCAATGGCTGTATTTAAAAATGCCGAAGTTAATATTTCAATATTCAGAAAAGAAAGCGTGATACGTTTATCACTTTTAAGAAATTGTGAAATAATATCAGATACTTTCTTGCCGTCTTCGGCCTCAATACAAATGGGATTGCCCACTATTTGATATATACTCTTTTCTACAGCCTCTTGCATATTATTCCCCTTTTAAAAAATATTATTTATATCGGCTTCTGAAGTAAGACTGTATGAACACGTATCATCAGTCTCCCCCTCGCTTGACAATCGCTCCGCTCAATCTTATGATATCATCAACATTTAGTATTTTTTTGTAAATCTTATTTGCGATTTTCCCTGCGAGGGCAGTCAAGAAAAGGTTGGTACGAGCGGTACCGGCATTTTTTTGACTGCCCTTTTTTTGTTTGGAGCGGCGCGATGGGCGACACGGACAGGAACGTTTATCTCAATCTTGAAATACGAAAATCCGCCGGAAAGACGGACGAGTTCGGCAACTACATATTTGAAGTCGAGGCGAGCAATGAGAACGTTGACTTGCAAGACCAAATCGTGTTGCAAAACGCGCTCATGGAGTCCAAAGACGAGTTTTTACGCGGCGGCGTTGTTTCCTATGATCATCTGCACAAGCAAACGGACGCAAACGGGGTTATTATTTCCGACCCGTCAATGGTTATCGGGGAGCCGATTGACGTAGAATTCGATACAAAAACAAAATCGACGGTTGTTAAAGGCAAACTGTACGCAACAAACGAAAAAGCAAAAGAAATAATTAAAATGCTTAAAGCAGGTTCTACGCGCGTGCGGGCAAGTATCGGCGGCATTTTTCCCAAAGTCGTTAAAAATGCGGAAACCGGCATTGAAACAATCACGCACGTACTATGGAACGACCTTGCGCTGACGGTCGCGCCGGTTAATAACTTGGTCGGCAGCGCAACATTAGTCAAGTCGTTGAGCGCAAAAGAATTTGTAAGCAGTCTGCCATTGGAGATAAAAAAATCCCTGTCTGCGGGCTACGGGACGGACGCAAACGCCATGAACGGCGGGCGTGCGCTTATTCCTGAAAACGTGGGCGGGCAGACGATTGAAGCGGCGAGTACGAACGCATTTATGCCGGAGGAACAAGCCGTTATTTCCGAATTGCTTGCCGCGCTGGAAGACGGAAACGTAGAGGGGAATACGGCGGCGGAGTTGTTTTTACGCAGCAAGGGCATTGAAAAGGCAAGAGCGCGGGCGATAGTCCGCGAAATAATAGAGCAAGGGGGCGAAATGATGAAAAAATCATTCAGCGACGCGGTCGGCAATTTGTTGAAGTCTCTGACCGGAGCGGGAAAAGGCGATGACGATGAACTCAAAAAGAGTGCAGACGACGGCGTCATAAATGTTGATGATCCGGATGACAAAAACGGCGGAGATGAGGGCGATGACGGCAAGAAGAAAAAGAAAAAGCCGGATGATGACGGCAACGGCTCGGATGACGGAGATGGAGACGGCACAAGCGGAGACGATGACGACGAAGCAATAGACGGCACCGCGCTCCTCAAGTCGCTTGACATGGAACTTTCCTCAATGCGGAAGTCCTTGAAGGCTGCAAGAAGACAAATAAACGATTTAGGCAACGCCGTCGTAAATCTTGCCCAGATGGTTGCCGTTGCCAACAACGCGCCTCTTCCGCCGTCGTCCGTGCTTGCAAAAAGCATGACGGGGGCGCAGGGAAAGGCGCAAAACGCCGTCCCAAACGGTAGACCGAGCGAGCAAGACCTCAAAAAAGCGCAGGTTATTCTTGCCGACTGCACGAAAAACGGCGTTATCGACGTGAAAAAGTCGAGCATGATTTTGTCGGATCTGCAAAAGTGCATGAGCACCGGTAAGCCGATGAATCCTGAATATTATCAATTCTTGCAAAAAGAGTTTGCAAAGGAGGCAAAATAATGGGATATTTTGATGGAGCGCAGGTAGAAGCTGGCGTAACAAGCGTACAAGATGAAGTTGAGAAAATTCAAAAAGCGTTGACTGCAGGCTACGGCACCGATTCATCGCAGTTTACCGGCGGGCGTGCGCTTATCCCTGAAGACCTTGAAGGGGAAGTCATTTCTGTTGTCGCCATGAACAAAGACGACTGCAAGGCGATGAGTACGATGAAAAAAACGCCGGTTCGTTCCACCGTGCATGAGGTCAACACACGTTCGGATCACGGCGACTGGAAGCATATTACCGTTGAAGAAGGCGGAGAATCGGTAGAGACCGACCAAATCATTGACCGCAAAACCTATCTGGTCAAATTCATGCAGACGCGGCGTGCGGTTACCAAGCAGATGGAACTTGTGGACACCTTTGAGGGTGCGCTTGCAAGCGAAAAAATTGCCGGAATTGAAACGATTATCAAAAGCGCGGAATACCAGTGCTTTCACGGAGACTCGTCGATTATTCCGACGCAGTTTGACGGCTTCCTTGCCGCAATCCGCAAGGCTCCGGCGGCGGAAAGAAATATCATCAATCTTGCCGGAAAAACAATCGGCTCTTACGGCGAAAAGGTATTCGATGAAATTTCTGCGATGGTGCGGCATCAGGGCGGCATTCTTGAAAAGGCGTATTTCCCTATCGCACTTTCCAAAGACGTGAAGGAAATGTTTGTAGAGAAAATGCGCTACATCATCAATCAGTCGCTCGGCAATCTGTCGTTTAAGGCAATTCCCGACTATGGAACGTCCACCGGCGCGACGATTGCGCTCAGCGGCGAAGGGGCGGGAGACGATCTGTTCTACGAAGTGAAGGGCGCTGTCGTTGCCGAAGGAAATGCTACAAAACGTCCGGCGGCTCCGGCAAGCGTAACGGCAGCGGCGGCGGCAGGCGCGGGTTCCGAGTTTACGGCAAGCGACGCAGGCGACTACAAATATGCCGTTCACGCGGTTAATGCGTACGGAATTTCTGCCGGAACGGAAGTCTCCTGTTCGGTTACGGTTGCAGGCGGCAACGTCGTAACGCTTACGATAACGCCGGGTACAGGTCCGCGCGCAACGGGCTTTATCATCTGCCGTTCCAAAAAAGACGGTACGGAAGTTATGGAGATGGATAAAATCCCGAACAGCGGAGAGGCGACGACAACCTTTGTCGATAAAAACGAGGAATTGCCGGGCACTGCGTCCATGCTCTTTTTGCCGAAGCAGCGGTTCCAGCCGGTATATGCGTTCGGTCAGCTTTTGCCTGCAAGCACCTTCCCGCTCTACCCGACAAACCGCGCGGAAACGCCGTTCCTTGTCATGATGTACGGTTCGCTTGAAGTCCGCGCGCCTAAGCACTTTGGACTGGTGAAGAATATCGCTTACAGCGGAGGATTGTACTAATGGCAAGAAGCGCAGCATCGAAGAAACAGAAAGAAGATGTTGTTTCCGCACGCGGGCGGATGTTACCGTATGAAAAAGATGGAACGGATACGCCGCCCGCTCCGAGTTTTCCGGCGGAAAACTCGAGTAATACGGAAACCGCAGGAACGTCTAAAGACGCGGACAAAGCAACGGGCGGAGCGGGAGCGGCTCCTACATTGCCGCTTGAAACGCCGCAGGAACAAGAAAAGGAAACCTCGAAAGACGAAACGCCGTCCGATACGCCCGACGACGGAGAAAACACCGGCGGCAAGTCGGATAATTCGGAAGCCGGCGGAGCAGAAAACGGGAACGGATCGGGAGACGGCAGCGGAGGCAATACCGGCAATCCTCCCGCAGACGGAGAGGAAAGCGGAGATAATTCGGATAATGACGAAGAAACCGTAGGCTCGGCTCCTGGCAAAAACGATGGCGTAACGAAAGCCCTCGATTTGCCGTTTACGGTAAAGGACGGAATGGTAGAAGTCGTATCGGTAAAGCGGGCGGGAAAGTCCGTGTACGCAACGACGGGAAACCTTATTACGTTCGACAAAGACGGCAAGGCAACCGTTCTTCTTGCCGACGCCCTGCACTTCCTGAACGTACCGGGCTTTGAGTTCACATAAACCGTGCGCGTGAAAATGCCGCTCCAGCCAACCGTGCGGAACGGCTTTTTTGCGTGAGGAGAAACCATGATCGCAGCCTATTCCGTCCAAAATAAAATCATCGTTACGGTAAAAGACGCGCGTTATTCCGGCGTGCGCCTTGAACGCCGCTCAAACAAAGACGATAACTATCTCGTCTACACCGGTTTAGGCTTTTGCGAGCCGGACGCGCTCAATGCGCCGGTTCCCGTAAGCGGCGACATTCTCGACACCTTCAATCTTGAAAAAGACACGCTGTATTCCTATCGGTATGTCGATTTTCAAGCGGTTACGCCTGCGGATAAAGACTATGTTTATTCCAACTGGGTGCGGATCGGCGGGCAGTCGGCAATCGGCTATACATTCGGCAATTATCAAGTTCCGGACGGACGCTGGGGAGAGGCGGTAACGTGCGACGACTTGCGTTTTACCTATCTTTGGGGAACGGACTTTAAGGCGGCGAACGGACAAAGTTATACGGATGAACAAATCCGCTATTTTATTGACGCAAGCGTTGCGGAAATTGAGCGGCGGCTCGATATAACAATTAAAAAAAAGAAAATCCGCTGCAATGCAAAAGAAAGACGGCTTGTCAAAGGAATCGACTACGACACGGAAGAAGCCTTGTACGACTTTCGTTTTGCTAAAATTGCGCGTTACGGACTGATTAAAACGCGGCAAAAACCGATTATCGCGCTCCACAAACTGGAACTATTCAGCCATTTTTCTTCCTGCCGCGATTTAACTCAGACAACGGTCGTAGACAAAACCAAAGGCGTGTTAAAACTCATGGAACGCCCCATGAGACCGAGCGAGACGGCAAACGGCATCGGGACTGCAATCGGCATGTACGGAAATCAAACGATGAACGGACAGCTGTTTTACGCAATCGACTATGACGCAGGCTTTGAAACCAGCGACGACATACCGGAAGATTTACGGCAAATTATCGCCAAACACGCGGCGGTAAGCCTTTTGAACATCATCGGCGACGGCTTAATGTCGGGCTTTTCTTCAAGTTCGTTGAGCATGGACGGACTTTCAGAATCGTTTAGCTCCACGCAGTCGGCGACCAGCGCCTATTTCGGCGCACGTATCAAAGTCTATCAAGATGAAATCGAAGACTACATTCAGCAGAATAAAAACAAATTCGGGCACATGGTCATTGGAACGCTGTAGGGATTTTCTTTATTCCAAATAACAAAAAGATTGAGGTGCTACTCCGCTCGGTATTATTTTTTCTAATTCGATTGGATTTTGATACTCAACAGGGTTTTTAATTTTTATTGCAAAGGCAGTGTGTGTGCCCCTAAAATATCGAGTAAAATATTCTTCAGATATTCCTGCCCCATTTTTAGTCATTGCCCAAATTAAATGCGGTGCTGATTGCAAAATCGAATCAATCTCAAATTCTCCCACTACCTTACCAACCGGTTGTGTAGCATAAATAATAATTTTTTCAATATTTTGTTCTTTAAATATTGCTTTACGAAACTCATATACTTTATTTCCATCTAAGATTTTTGTTACATATTCAGGTCTAAATGAAAGTAATACTTTCATTTCTATGCCTCCCTTGTTAAATTCCTCTTTTCCGTTCTTCTTCCATTTGCTGCGCAAATTTATTAAAATCAATATTGACTTCTTTAACGACTTGAACAGCATCCTCAAGTAAATCAATGGTTAAGTTGCCCGATACTTCTACATTGATGATACCGAGTTCTTTCATGTCCCTTTGCAGTTTTTCCAAGTGCGTATTATTCATTTTCTTAATCCCGCTAAACACGACACTTTTTTAAGACATCTTGTATATAGCATTCATTATTTGAATTGCAAGAAGATAACAAACATTCTACCGCATTGGAGAATAAACAGTGTATTCCATTTTTTACCGTAATTTGAAAATGCTGAATACAGCGGTTACCGTTTTTATACACAAAAAATTTACAAATATATGGAGCCGTTTGTGCTGCGGCGGTAACTTTCCACCCTTCTCCCTCGCAAGTTAATATCTTGAATTTTAGTAAACTCGGTAAAAACGCAATCGGCATTTAATAACATCGTTTAGGCTGCCTCTTGATATAAGATATTCGGGACTCCTACCAGCAAATCAATCAATTCTTCTACTTTGTCGGCATTCGTTTGTAGAACATCTTTTACACGGAGTTTCAATTTTTCAATAACTCTATTTTTTATCCGCTGCTCTAGTGCGTGTCCAATATCTTGTTTGTTTTTTGCAGCAGTGAACTCAAATCTGCGATATTCTCTCCAATAATTATCTATTGATTTTTCAAGCGCGGTTTCCATCAATTCTTCATAGCCGCGCCCTTCATTGCATACTGTTATAATATGAGTCGATGTCAAAGCCGTCAATTCAGCAATAGCATTTTCCGGCGTATCGCTTGCAGCAAATAACTGTAATTCAAGATTGACTGCCTGATAGAGTTCTTCCTCATCATAACGAATTACCAAAAAATGAAGATGCGGCATATTAAAATCCGGATGAAAATTGTTATACATAATTTTTCCGGCTCCAACAAAACAAAGCCCTGTAGTGTCAAGAATAGCCGTATTGTTCATAATTACCCCTTCTTTGTTTAGAGTCGGCACGGAGAATAAACGCAGTAAGCAAAAACTAGATTGTATTGTCAGTCTATCATTCTTTACGGAATTTTTCAAAATATACGTCTCGTATACGCTGTCTTTCATAATATCTGTATTTACATCCCGTCCATCTTGTTTGTATGCAGTGCTTGAAAGAGGGGCGTAAAAGGTCTTATAATCGCTCCAGTTAATTTACAGCGGTTGTTACGCGCAGCGAACGCCGATTATCCTTACATTTTTGAAAAATGCAGGGGTGATCGGCGTTTTTTGTTTTCACGCGAAAAGAGGAATGGCGGACATGAAAGACAAGAAATTTGCATATTTTCAGAAAAAGATAATCGAGCATTTGGAAGGGCTTGAAGCGAAAGAATTGCGGAACATTAAAAAGTCGCTGCGTGAAGCCGAAACGCTTGTAAAAGCGGGGTTGCCGATTGGGACAATCCGCACATGGAAGGGAAAAAAGTTTATTAAAATTGCGCAAGGAAAGTGGAAACCGAAATATGACGGAGAAACGAAAGGCGCAAAAATGGCAATCGCCGCGCTCAAAAAAAAGGCGCAAAACTGCACGGACTCAAAGCAACTCATGCAACTTGTTTTGGAAAACCGCTCGCGTTTCAGCGATGAGCGCGGCCGCCCGCTTGCGTTTGTGCAGGAATTGAGCGCGTATATTTCCGACTTAAACGAAAATATTGAGCGCGGAAAGGAAAAAAGTAAAAGAAAAGTCCGCATAACATTCAATAAAAAGAAATTGGGCGCAAAGCCTGCGGAAGCGCAAAACACGCAGAATGAATTTTCCAAACTCGTAAAGGAAGCAACAAAGGAGTGCGATAAAACGGCTTTAAGCCGCGCAGAAATGCTGAAAAAGCCTATCGCAAAGATTCAGAGGTTTGCCAATTCTCGCGTAGAGGATTTTAACGGCGGCATTGATAATTTTATCGACTACATGAAAAAGAATAATCCTGATGTAACTATGCAGCAAGTAGGAAAAGAATTTGCGCGGTTGATAAATCACAATATTGCACGAAGTATTTTTGCGGACAAAGAAAAAGGATATCTCATTCTTGATGATGACGGCTATTTGAAAACGCCTGAAGAGGCAGGCAAGAACGCAAAAACTAAAAAAGAAGCACCTAAAGTTTCGCAATCATCCGCAAAGTCAAGCGGTTTAGAGAAAATCAAAGCGCAGTATGAGGCGACGCAGAGCGTTGCGGGGGACGAGGACGAAATATACGTCGGGGATAAGACGTTTAAGGGGACATGGAAACTGGTAGAGGCGTCATCTCCGTCTGCAAGTCATGATGAGCGGACTTTTTACAAGACGGAAGGATTCCCTGAAAATGCGGACGGCTCGACGGTCAACGATCGCGATTATGAACACGACAAGGCGGCGCAGGAGGCGGTTATCAGCGTTGCCGGAAATTATGACGGGCGTGCGCTTTCGTTCGATTCGCCGGTTGTCGTAACGCAGGACGGCGTTGTCGTCTCCGGCAACAACCGCACGATGTCAAGCAAACTTGCCGCTGCAAAAGGCACTGACGGCGCGTACATCGAGGCTTTGAAAAAACGCGCTAAAAAATTCGGCTTTGCGGCAAAAGATTTAGAGGGATTTAAAAATCCGCGCGTCGTCTTTGAAATTCAAAACGACGGCACCTATTCGACGGAACAGTTTGCAAAGTTCAACGAGAGCGAAACAAAAGCGATGAATCCGATAGAAACGGCGGTCAAAATCTCGAAAACCGTCAAGCCTGAAACAATCAAAGACGCGGCGGAAGTCATTACGGAGTTTGATACGATGGGCAAATTGTACGCCGACTCAAAAGCGGTCGGGCGCATATTCGACAAGTTCGAGACGGCGGGGATTATCAACCGCTTTACGCGCCCGCAATATGAAAATGCAGGGGCAATCACCGGCGCGGGAAAAGAGTTTTTAGAGACAGTTTTAATCGGCTCTGTCGTCAATGAAAAGAACATACGCGGACTTAACCGCGAGGGCTGCAAGAGCATTCGGCGTAAACTCGTCCGCGCAATTTCTCCGCTGGTCAACAACAAGAGCATGGGCGGCTACGCGGTTACCGACGAACTCAATGAGGCAGTCGACGTGATGATGCAGGTCAACATTGCCAAAGACAAGTTTAAGTCCGTTTCGGAATTTGCCATGCAGCAGAATATGTTTGAAAAACAAAATCCGGTTGCCATTGAACTTGCCAAAAAACTGGAAGGCAAGGAAAAGGACTTTGCGGACTTTATGCAGGGCATGAACGCCGCTCTTGCGCCCGGGGCAAGCGGGCAAGTCGATATATTTTTCGGCGGCGTGGAAACGAAAGAGGATGTCTTAAACCGAATGCTCGGCATTAAAAAAGCCGTCGCAAAAATCTTGACGGATTTTTTAGCGCGCAAAACGAGGGGGGCGTAGTGTGGCAAGCAATTCTATTATCGTCGGCGCGATACGCGCCTGCAAAACGAGAACCGAACTGGAAGAAGTGTTTGAGCTGTTCGCCGTCTCCGGCGCACAAGAGCGGCATGACCTTCTGAACAAGGCGATGTACAGCCCAAAAGTATTCTACACGGGCTGCCCGACGATCGAACAGAAATACGCATTGGACGTAGAAGTTTTTTTCCAGTTCCACTGGAAACTGTCGGAATTGCACTGGAAGTTTGATTTCGGAATTCCTAATTGAAGCATTACGAATTAAATACACGCGGAGGATATAACTATGGCAGGTTTTGAAACGGCGATTGCGCATGAAAACGAGATTATGAAGGCGCATGACGTCGCATTTGGGTATGATGCGGCGATTTCCAATATTGAAGCGGCATTAAAGACGATTTTAGGCGACCGCTCAGGCGATTACGTTATCGGCGGAGTTGTTAAGCCGTTTGGAACGGGGATTTTGCAGATTGCCGTTGACCCCGCATTCATTTTTTGTCAAAGCGCGGGGACGTGCGCGGCGGAAACGGAGATTACGTCTCCCGTAACGCTTGAAGCGGCCGACGTAACGTTTGATAGGATTGACGTAATACAGGCGCGCGCGCTTGAAACGGAGTTTGACCAGCAGTCGAGAATGTTTAACGATCCGCATTCCGGCACAAAGCGAATGCGCACCGTCCCGACCAAAAAGCGCCTAAAATTTGACGTGCAGGTAAAAAGGGGTGAAAACGGCTCGGAAACAGCGCCTAAAACCGACGAAGGTTTTGTAAAACTTGCAGAAATTCGAATTCCTGCAGGCAGTCAAACCGTTACGAAAGAGATGATTCGCAATGTAGATTCAAGAAAAAGCGGCGGAGTTAATTCCGGCTGGACGGAAGACAAAACGAAAACCTTTAATCCCGGCTCCCTTTCCGAAGTGTTTTCTACATTCCTTGCCGCCCACAACGAGGACGGCAGCCATAAGCCCAAAGCGATAAAAAAAGAACACGTAGACTTCGGCACGTCGGGCGAACAGGTAAAAGGCTCCGACATTCCGACCGGTAAGAGCGTGAACGTTCACGGAAAGGACTTTAGTCAAATTGCAGACCTTACCAGCGTCATTGAGGCGTTGGCGCACAGTTCAAACAATCTTTACTCTTACTCAAACGATATTTTGTCCCGTTACAATTATGTTTCCATTGCGCCTGTTGCAGCCTCGAGTGCCCCCGTAGACATTAAAGGCGGCGGTGAAAAACTCATTGACGGCGTTACGTGCAAGGAAGGAAACGTCGTGCTCTTAAAAGACCAGACGGACGCGCGGGAAAACGGCTTATATGCCGTCAATAAAGGCGCATGGACGCGTGCGCAAGGCTTTACGGAAGGGAGCGCCTATACGCATAAACTTATTTATATTGGCGATGGCAAGGAGAACGTGAGAAAAACTTTTTATCTTGAAGCGGACTCCATCAATCTTGGAATTGATGAATTACATTTTAAAGAGACGACGCTTGCTTCAAATCATTTTGTTGACTTATGGGTAAAGGACCTCAAATGGCTTCTCTCTCATTTTACTGAGGCTTTAGGAGGGCAAATCGGCACGGAACGGACAAAACTCGATAAACTCATTGCAGAATGCTTTACGTTCCGCACCGGCATAGAACCTAAAGACCTTGATACAACAACGAAAAGCGGCATGTACCCCGTTCATTATCAATACCATGCTGGCGCGCTTTTTGTCTTTGCCGTGCAGGGCTCGGTTGGTATTGTGCAGTTCTTAAAGACCGACTACAACGGCTATACCCGCTGGCAGTACCGCA
>JBQNBN010000075.1:0-13999 GCA_052169915.1 Treponema sp. | reverse complement strand
TTTGTCTTTGACAAACCGGCGGGGAAGATATGTTTGAGAGAGACGTTGAAGACGCAGCGCTGTTCCGCCAGCCTTGGTTGCGAGACGTAAACTTGCGAGGAAATGGTGTTCGGAGGAAATAAAATGCTGCAGCGTGATGCGGACGGCTTTATAATCAGCAAACTGCCCAAGAGCGCAAAGCCGTATAAAAATCTGAGTTACATGATTGTGCCTGAAGCGGGCGGTCTGCCGGAGTATACGCCGGACGCGTACAATCGCGTCAATGCGTTTTTCAGAAATCTGCTGCAATCTCCGTTTGAAATTGATAATCTTAATCATCGCGAATGGAATGAAACCGCCACGGGACTGGAGCGGACGGGACTTGCAAATATCTGCGAAGCCGCTTATGAAAAAACTGCTGCACCGTTCGTTGAGGAACTGGCAAATACGCTGCGTGAAACATTGAAAGCGTCTGCGCCCGAAGAATATAAAAATAATCTGGCGCATGAGACCGTGCTGGATATTCGTATCGCCGCTGCGTCCGGCAAAGTGCATATTGAGTTCAGTCTTGCACGGCCAAAAATATCTGTGAGTCCGGTATTTCTCTTTGAGCGCTTGTGGAAAATCTCATTTTCGGCGAATGGATTGACGTCGGCAAGGGAACGTTTGCCAAACTTGCATTGTCAAAATTGCGCGGAAAAGAAAACGCTGCGTTGATAACGCTTTCAATCCGTGATGAGATATTTCCTAAAAAGAAACTGCTTGTCAAAGACCGAAAAGTTTTTGGCGGCAGTGGAAAAATTGTCGATTTTAGAACCGCGTATCCTATTGCAACTGAGTACGGCAAGCGAAGCATAACGAAAGAATTTATAAAAGCGTGGCTGTAAAATCGGCGGGGAACGGCACTCCTGTTATTTTGTCGGGAGCGAGAAATGCATTCGTTTTTGGCTGCGGCGTTGCTGCAGTCCTCTTTGAATGGAAAGATTGCTTTCATACGAGTACGCAGAAGCCTGTAACGGGTGACGAAATTTTCATAGTTTCCAAAACGAATATTTCCAGTCGACAGAAAAGGGCAAAGTCTCTCTATTTTGGGGATATGCATGCTGCATTTGATACTGCGATAGCAAATCGTATATAACGACGGGAGTAAAAATTTTTATGCGAAATATGCCGCTGCTTTTCCGTGCAAGTCGATAAAACTTCCCCTGTAACTTTTGGATAAAATCGTGTTTAATACATCTATGGACGGTCATACGGATTTTTCAAAGCCGCTTTATGCAGCCGACGCTGCGGACTTTAAGCGCATTTACGATGAGGCGATGCAGATGCTTTACAAGATTGCGTACCGTATCGTAAACGATGAAGAGGCTGCCGAAGACCTTGCCCACGATTCTTTGATTAAAGCGAATGAAAAACGGCTTCAATTTCCTTCTATAAATGATGCGAAATATTGGCTTATCCGCGTGGTGAAAAACGCATCGCTTAATTATGTCAAAAGAAAAACGCGGGAGCGCAAGGCGTACCAAAAGGCGCTTTACGAAGACCGGCGCAAAGTCCTTTCTGGAGAAACGGAAGTTTTGCAGTCGGAAGCCATAAAGACCGCCCGCGAAGCCTTGAGCAAACTGCCGCCCAAGTTAAAGGAAGTCATCGTGCTCAAAGAGTACGGCGATATGAATTATAAAGACATCGGCAAAGCGCTCGGAATAACGGAAGGGAATGTAAAAGTCCGCGTGTTCCGCGCGCGCAAACTGCTGGAGGAGATGTTAGGAGTTGACGATGTATACTTGCCCGGGTGACGACATTCATTCGATTTATGTAGACGGCGAATTGCCGGACGTTTTTGTAAAGGAATACGAATCGCACGTTGCATCTTGTGCCGACTGCGCGCATAAACTTGAAAGGCTGCGTAAGGTGCGGAGAATTTTTAAAAGCGATTCCGATACGCTGACTCTTGATAAAATTGCAATGGAAGAAAGTTTTAGCCGGCTTAATACCAAACTGCGGTATTCGCACAATACGGCGCGCGTCTCCGAGTTTCCAAAGAGAGCGACGGCGTTCGGCGGAATTGCGGCTGCAGCGGCAGCGGCGGTTTTTGCGCTCGTCGTTCCGGCGCGGATAACGGTTGAGAAAACCGCCGTTGTCGCCGTTCCAGAAGTTGCGTCAGTACTTGTTCCGCAAGTTTCCATTCCGGAGCGGAACGTCGTCATAACCGGCAATATCGGACGCGATTTTACGCAAAACGTAAGTTCCGGCAGGCATTCCGACTTTACGCAGGGGGATTTTTTCCGCCCCGAGTTCAGCGATGACAACCGGCTTTATATTCGTATTGCCGCGCCCGGAGCGATATTCGACGCGGACTCGTCCGACGTTATAGGAATGAACTTTCCGATGAATACCGTGCCGGCTTATCTAAAGTGAATTTTTCTTCCTCTTTTAATTATTTTTTTCGTAAATCGCCGCTCGTCCGTGCCGCACTGTGGGCGGCGTTTGCGGTTTTATTTACGGGAATTTTATTTTTTTTCGGTTCGCGGCGAAAAGTCCTTCCTGAAATACAAGAATTAAAGCCGCCGGTCGGCGCGCCGGGCGATACGGTTATTATAAACGGGCGCGGTTTCGGGGAGACGAAGGACACCGGTTCCGTCGACTTCGGCGGGAGCAGTCTTACCGCGCGTTCCTACGTTTCATGGGCGGACGACCGGATAAAAATCGTGCTGCCGCCGGATATTCAAGATGGATTTGTTATCGTCCGCACAAAGTACGGGCGCTCGAACTCCGTTTTTTTTGCGAACGCGAATGCGGCTCCGGTCGCCGTTGCTCCGAATAAAGGCGCCGTTACGCCGGTTATCACGGGCTTTACGCCTCAAAATCCTCTGCCCGGCGGCGAATTTACGATAACCGGAATGAACTTCGGAAACACGCGCGATAAATCTCACGTGTTCTTTTCCGTTCGGCGGGAGGAGCGGCAGTCTCAGACGAATTTCGCTGAAAATTCCATGATAAATGAAGATATGCAGGAATATTCATCGTTCATTCCGTGCAGTCAAGACGATTTTGACTACGAATATTGGAGCGATAATGAAATTCGCGTGCGGATTCCCGACGGAGCCGTTTCAGGCGGCGCGTATGTTCAGACTGCGCGGGGAAGATCGGCGGAAATATTTGTAAAAGTCGATGCGAAAGCCGGAATAAAAAACTTTATATCGCCTAAGACCTATCTCATTCAGACGGCGGTCGACGTTGACGACAGCGCGAACGGCAAAGACGCGTCCGTCGTTCTGCGTTGTCCGTATCCGTGGTCATCGGCGTCTCAGCCCGCCGTCCGCTTTACCGGTTCAAACTCCGAGCCGGTGCTTTCCGACTATCGGCACACGATAATTTATCAGGTTCGGAAAGACGCCGGCAGAGAGGAAAAAAAGCGGTTTTCGCAGGATTTTATGATTTATGTGTATGAAACGCGGACGGATATCGCGGCGGCGCGGCTGGGGAAAAAGGACGGAATAAGCGCCGCTTTGTATGCGGCGGCGACGCGCTCCGATACGTGCGTGCCGTCTGACGATGAAGCGGTGCGCGCCCTGCTTTCCGGCATAATCGGGAAGGAAACGAGCGCCTACGCTATCGCGTCCCTCGTGTACAACTACATGACTGAAAACTTTACGGCGCAGAGAGGCATAAGGAGCGCTCCTGCCTCTCCGCTGGACTTGCTGAAAACGAAAAGGGGCGACGCATACGATTTTGCGGTGATTTTTACCGCTTTGCTACGCGCGGCGGGAATTCCTGCATTGCCCGACAGCGGAATCCTTGTCGGCGCGGATATGAAAACGCAGACTCATTGGTGGAGCGAGTTTTATCTTTCCGGTTTCGGCTGGGTTCCCGTTGACGCCGCGCTCGGAGCGGGGCTTGAATATCACGCGTGGCAAAAGGACGCGGATGATTTTGACGCGAAAAAATATTACTTCGGCAATCTTGACGCGCAGCACATTCTTTTTTCCCGCGGCTGGAATGAAATCAAGCCTTCATCGCCGCAAAACCGGACGGTAACGCGGCAGCGGACGTTTGCGCTTCAGTCGATATGGGAAGAAGCGTCCGGCAAAGATATTGAGTACAGTTCCTATTGGGCGGAGCCGGTCGTTACGGGCGTTTATTGATTCCTTCCTCTTATCGACTGGACAAGCGGCGTTTGGGCGCGTTGACAGTCCGTGTAAAAGTCGGCTTGTTTTGTTATAATCGCGGCAAGGAGTTTTTATGAACACAAAAATACTTTCCGTCGGCGGTTCGATTATTGCGCCCGACAAACCCGACGTTGAATTTCTTTCTTCATTTATTGCGATGATACGAAACTGGCTTGCTGAGGCGGAAGACCGCCGTTTAGTGCTGGTTGCAGGCGGCGGCGCGCCTGCCCGCGTGTACCAAACCGCCTACAACCAGACCGTGCAGCGGCTTGGCGCGGAAGCGGACGGCGGCGCGGCGGACTGGATCGGCATTATGGCGACACGCTTAAACGCACAACTTTTAAAGGCGGTGTGCGGCGCGCTTTGTAAAGACGATGTCGTCTACAATCCGACTGACAAAGCTGCGTTTACCGGAAAAGTTCTTGTCGCCGCCGGTTGGAAGCCCGGTTTTTCGACGGATAACGACGCGGTGCTTTTGGCGGAGCAGTTTTTCGCTGACGCCGTGCTCAATCTTTCGAATATCGAACAGGTCTATACCGACGACCCGCGTAAAAATCCCGACGCAAAGCCGATCGAAACTATTTCGTGGGCGGATTTTCGGAAAATGGTCGGCGATGTGTGGACGCCGGGAAAAAATACGCCGTTTGACCCCGTCGCGTCTAAAAAAGCGGAAGCCTTGAAACTCACCGTTATCTGCGCGGCGGGTAAAAATATCGAAAACATAAAAAATATCCTCGACGGCAAACGCTTTATCGGCACAAAGATAGGCTGATTGCCGACTTCCTTGCTTCGTTTGCGCCGCGATAAATCCTTTTCGTTTTCCGACTTGAAAACGCGGCGCAGACGGCAACTCCGTTAAATCCTTCAAACCTCTTTTTCTTGTTCCCGCTGTCCTGTTTTCTAAATTCCCGCATCATTCTCATTTCGACTGCAAAAAAATCTTTTTTAATCCGCTTATGAGGTATAAGTTTTTCAAATGGAGATAAAGCGTTCATCGGCAGTCCTTTTGCCCTCTGAACCGCAAGCCGTCTCGTATTCCTCATTTTTCATTAAACATTCCGAATTATAAACCGCTCCTTTCCATTCCTAGCGCCCCGCCGCAATAAGTTTCTCTTCCAATTTTTTGAGCGTGGACTTGTTTTGAATCCGCGTAAGAGGAATGCCGGTCTTCCGGTACGAAAGCAGCATGTCTTTTTGCGCGATAAAACGCTGCAGTATCAAGCGGAAGCGCATATTGTCGCGGCGGCGTGCGCGGCGGAGACGAAGCCACAGTGGAGCGTCAACAAAGATAATGCGCGTGCAAAGCCGCATGAGCGGCGGAACTTTGTACAAAACCGCCGCGTTTATTACGATGTTCGCGCCGTTTGAGCGGCTGATTCGCGCGCGTATTTCCGCTTCGATTGCCGGATACATGATATTTTCGTGCGCGGAAAGCATCGCGCTGTCGGAAAAAACGAGTTCGCCGAGTGCGCGGCGGATTAAGCGTCCGTCTGAGCCGGTAAGCGTTATTCCGCGCGCGGCGGCAAAGGGCGTAAAGGTTTCGATAATCTCCGCTTCTTTTGCCGCGGCGACTTCGTGCGCCAATTCGTCGGCGTCGAGACACAGCCAGCCGCGCTTTTCAAGCAGTGTGCAGGCGGCGTTTTTTCCCGCCGCCATCGGGCCTGCGACGCATATAACTTCGCTCAATGGAACTGCCCCCAGTTTTTGCCGTGTTCGATAGACACGCGGAGCGGAACGCTTAAAACTACGGCGTGTTCCATCTTGTCTTTGACCAGCGCAAGCGTTTCAGTCAGTATGGAGTCGTCTTCAGGACATTCGAGTAACAATTCGTCGTGGACCTGCAAAATAATGCGCGCGCCGTTGTTTTTTTTGCGCAGCGCGCAGTCAACGTCGAGCATGGCTTTTTTTACGATGTCCGCCGCGCTTCCCTGCACCGGCGTGTTGACCGCCACGCGCTCCGCCGCCGCTTTTTCCACTTTGTTGCGGCTGTTGATGTTCATGATTGCGCGCCGTCTTCCGAACAGCGTTTCAACGTACCCGCGCTCTTCCGCCGCGCGCACCGTTTCTTCCATAAAGATTTTGATTGCCGAATAGGTTTTAAAATAATTTTCGATGAACTTTGCCGCGTCCGTCCGCGATATGCCGAGCGCGTTGGCAAGCCGGAACGCGCTCATACCGTAGATAACGCCGAAGTTTATCGTTTTTGCCGTGCGCCGCATGTCAGGCGTAACGCTTTGAGTGTCCGTGCCGAACAGAAGCGCCGCGCTCGCCTTGTGAATGTCAGTCCCTTCGATAAAGGCGCGCCGCATATTTTCGTCGCCGGAAAGATGAGCAAAAACGGCAAGTTCAATCTGCGAATAGTCGGCGGAAATTAAAACAGTCTCCTCCGCCGCCGTAAACGCGCTCCGAATGCGCCGCCCCGCTTCCGTTTTGACGGGAATGTTCTGTAAATTCGGGTCTCGGCAGGAAAGTCGTCCCGTGGCAGTCCCCGTTTGGATAAAGTCGGGATGAATGCGCCCCGCTTTGTCGCACAATGCCGGAAGCGTCTGCACGTACGTCGACTCCAGTTTTGAAAGTTCGCGGTGCTCCAAAATCATTTTGGGCACGGGATCGTAGAGCGACAAGTCCTCAAGCACCGACGTATCGGTGGAATAGCCGGTTTTCGTTTTTTTGCCGGGCTTGAGACCGCGTTCGGTGAACAAAACCTCCTGCAGCTGCTTGGGAGAGGCGATATTGAACTCGTGTCCGACCGTCCGGTAAATCTCCGCTTCCGCCGCCGCAATGCCCGCCGCAAGTTCCGTGTCGTATTCGTGCAGGATGCCGGAATTCAAATGAATGCCTGCAATTTCCATGCGCGTGAGGACGGGCATAATGCGCATTTCCGTTTGGGTGAAAAGTTCGTAGAGATTCGACTGTTCCAATTCCGGTTTGAATTTTTGCCAGAGTCGGAATGTAAAATCCGCGTCCTCCGCCGCGTAATTGACCGCCGTTTCAAGCGGCACGTCCGCAAAGGTCTGCCCTTTGGGAACGATGTCGCGGTATTCGGTGCCGGAAAGCGCAAGTTTGGTTTCGCTCAAGTATTCAAGGGAATACGCGCTCCGTCCCGTCCGGTCGGGCGAGAGCATCCACGCGGCAATCATCGTATCGATGAGCGTGCAGGCTGGCTGACTGTCCGTAAAGCGAATGCCGGAGGAAATAAGCGTTTTTAAGTCGAATTTGCCGTTGTGCAGAATGATCGAGGCGCGCTCGTCGTTGAAAATGCGTTCCAGTTGGGAAAGCGCCGCCTCTTGGGGAATGAAGTTTGAGTTTTCAAACATGCTCGCAGCGTACAGGGGAACGTAAACCGCTTCCCCCGCCTTGCAGCACAGGCTGAACCCGACAAGACGCGCCGTAAACGTGTCGAGCGAGTCCGTTTCGCAGTCGAACGCGGCGGTTTTCTCTTCCGAGTTTAGAATGCCGTTGATAAAGGTTTCCAGTTCCGGGAGCGTAAGGAGCGCGCGGTAATTGCCCTTGTTTTTGACGGGCGGAGGTGAAGGCGCGGCGTCTCCGTTTTCCGGCGGCGTTCCTTCCATGGCGGATTGCGCGCCGGCCGCAAGCGATTCGTATTGCGCCGCAGCGGAGCGCGCTTCAAAACGCTTTAGTTTTTCAGCGGCGGCGGCGTAATCGAGCGCGATTGCCCCGCCTGCAAGGAGTTCGTCTATCTGATTGCACGGAACGTCTGAGCACAAGCGCACTAAATCGCGCGAAAAATATGCGTTTTCCTTTCCGTTGATGAGTTTTGTCTGCACGGCGCCTTTTATCTCGTCGATATGCGCGTAAATGCCGTCCAAGTCGCCGTACTCGTTGAGCAATTTGTCCGCGGTCTTTATGCCGATTCCTTTGACGCCGGGAATGTTGTCGGATGCGTCGCCGTAGAGAGAGAGCAGGTCTAAAAGTTGAGCGGGTTTTACGCCCCACTCGGCGATGACGCCTTCTTCTCCGGTTACTTTCCACACGTCGCTGCTGTCGGGCTTTAAAATCTGTACCGACTTTCCGACTAACTGCATTAAGTCCTTGTCCGCGCTCAAAATCCGGCACGGTCTTCCGGCTGCCGCGCATTTTTTTGCAAGGGTTGCGATAAGGTCGTCCGCTTCATAGCCGTCGCACTGCAGGACGGGAACGCCGAGCGCGGCAAGCGTTTCTTCAATCCACGGAATTTGCGCGTGCAAGTCTTCCGGCGTTTTGTTGCGCGTCGCCTTGTAGTCCGCGTACATTTTGTGCCGGAAAGTCGGCGTTTTTGAGTCGAACGCGGCGACGAATAACGACGGTTTGTAATGCTCGAACACGGCGTGAAGGTTTCTGAAGAACGCAAACAGCGCGGAAATATTTTTGCCTTCGGAATTTGTAAGCGGGCGGTTCACGAACGCAAAATAGCATCGGAAAATGAGCCCGTACGCGTCAAGAACGTAAACGGTTTTGTCATCAAAATCAGCCATGCGCGCATTATATAACGTTTTTTGCCGGAGGGGTAGGGCGGGCGGCGGCAGGCGGCAAAGAAATGTATTTGAATGATAGGACGCAGTTCCGCCTGCCCGAGTTTTGCCTAACGGCAAAACTCGCGAGAATGTCGGGCGGCGGAGGACTCTGCTTGAAGGATTTAACGGAGTTCCCGCCCTTCCAAGTTTGCCATAAGGCAAACTTGGAAGGGCGGGGGTCTCGTCCGTTACGGTTTTACCGGCAGATAACGGAGTTTGGGGAGCGGCGTTGCTAGCTACTACAAGTTTTTTCCAAAGCCGACTGCACAAAATTTCTTCAAAAATTACACGCCTCTTTACTGTGCAAACACGCTTTTTGCATAGGAGCCCCGCCCCGCAAGACACCATTTACCGCGCAATTTTGCCATTCGGCAAAATTGCGGGCGGGCGGGAACACAGTTACATCTTCAAACACCTTTCTCTGCCGCCCGCAATTATTCATCCATCAGCATAATCTCTACGCGGCGGTTGCGTTTGCGGCCGGCTTCGGTGTCGTTGGGCGCGACGGGTTCTTGAGCGCCTTTGCCCTGCGTAAAAATGCAGTCGGAAGTGCGGACGCCGAGTTGCGTCAAAAAAGAAGCGACTGAAGCGGCGCGCTGTTCGGAAAGTTCCTGCTGAGCCTGCTCCGTGCCGCGTCGGGCGCAGTGTCCAGCTTCAACGCACGGTAAAACAATTCTTCCGGCGTAATTAAATATTGCGTTTATTTTTCCGATAATTATAAAAATTCTGCGTCGGAGCTTTGTATGGAAGCGTCCGATTCCAACTTTCGGCGGATTGTAAATGAAAAGAGCGTTAGCGATTGTTTTAGACTATTTTGTAATCTTAACGGCGGCTTGCATTGCCGGCATTTTGATTTATACGGCTTTTTTTAACTGCACTACGTTAATTGCGGGAGAAACCGTCCGCTTTACAAAAGAAATTATCATCTACGGCTTTTTTGAAACATTCCCCGCAGTCCTGCTTCTTATGACGCTCATTCTCATCATTTATAAAATCAGGCACAAAGGAAGTCCTGCCGCAAGCGTCATTACGTACGTCATTCTGGTTTCATTCACGTGGTTTTGGCTATATCCCCTCTCGCTCATATTTGAAGGCCGGTTTTATTCGCGTTTTTTGTCTCCCGAACAAGTGCAGTCAATGCAGGACTTGAGCTCAGGCTATTTCCGCTCCAACGGGGGGAACGTTTATTATTTTATCGACAACGCGGATAGCGACGCCCGCTGCCTTACCGTTTACAATGCCGACGGTTCGGAGCCGCGTTTTGAAAACATCGACGTTTCTCCGCTGTCGGACTTTGCAAAGAACGCGCTTCCATTCAGAGAACCGCTTATCAAAGACGCGATGGACGGCATTCCACATAAGGTTATGCGCGTATTCGACAGTATAAAAATGCGCGCGCAGCTTTCATGGCGGAGCGGTTATGTTTCGTGGATTATGTTTTGTTCGCTCGGCTTTGTCCTTGCAAGCGTTTATATATTTATCCGCGTCAGCGAGTGGCGGCTGGTCAATTCGCTCATTACGATAACGCTGTACGTTTTTATCATCGCGTTTAACGCCGCTTATTTTCTGCCTCAATTCGATTTTATCCGCGAAAGCGCAAATGTTTTGATTATCGGAACGCGACTGCAAAAGTGGTTCATCGACTTAAATCAAGATTTTTTGCTTACGTGTTTGAATACCGTGTCGGCGTTTTCGATTATAACGGTCGGCGCTGTTGTAAACTTTATAAAGGATAAAGATTAAATCCGTTCGGAAACTTCAGTTTCCAAATAGGTTTCTTTGCAATGCGGAGATTTAAGTCGCACTGTTTCACCGACTTAAATCTCATCAGCCTGAACGATAATAAAGTTATCGAACAGGTCTATTCAGTCCGTGTATTCATGCGTTAGTCGGAATGCGATGGACTTGCATGCAGTTTTTCAGATTTTTGAAACGGCTGCAATTCGGCATTTTGGGATCCGATGATTTTACCCGCCGAATTTAAGGGAGGATTATTATGAAAGCGCGAAAAGCATATTTAATTTCTTTTGTTACCGCCGTTTTGGTGTTCGCGGTAAGCATGATTTATACATTCGTTTCTTTGCATGAAGATGCGCTCATTCATTCAACCGTAAAGACGTATAAATTCCTGCACGGAATAAAGCTGTTTTTGCATTTTTTACCGGCGGCAATCGGAACCGGCTGTCTTATCGGCTGGGCAATCGACTTCGGGAAAAACGCGCAGGGCAGTCTTATGCGTTTTTCAGTCGCAATGTTTTCCCGTTTTCAAATCGTTCTCCTTACCGCGCTCTTTTTCGTATTCGTTTTGACTGCGGTCAATAAAATCGCTTTGCCTATCATAAACGCGCAGTTGAATCATTACCGGGCGCTGCTTTCTCTTTTGCAGGAATACAATACGATGGCTGAAAAGCTGTATGAAACTCAGCGGTTTGGGCTTGCGTTCGATTATGCGAAAAAGGCGTCTGAAATAGACGCGGAAAACAAAGAGACCAAGCGGCTGCTTTATCTTACGGAAGTTTCTTTGCAGGAACAAAAGGAATTCAGCGCAGAGCAGAAAAAGAAGGCGGGCGAGTTAACATTTAATGAAGACATCACGCATTTGACGCAAAGCGATATGCCGGAGCGCATTTTAGGGCCGTACGAAACCCGTAATCTTTTGGAAAGCGCGCGCGAAGCTTACCGGCAAAAAGATTATTTCGGCGCGCATTATTACGCGCAAACGGCAATCCTTGCAGCCGCGCCTAAAGATATAAGCGTCGGGGAATTAAAGGAAGTTGCCGCGGCGGCGTGGAATGAACTGAGCCGTACCCGCCTTGCCGACGCTACGGAAGAGCAGCTGCTCTTTCAAAAAAAATACGAGGGATACGTCAGCCTCATCGGCGGCGATTATTTAAAAGCGTATTATATTTTTAAAACCCTGTCGCTGCAGTCGAAAAAGCTTTCGCTTGACCCCGATATTGTGCGCTATCTTGACGCCGCTCAGCGGCGCATTGAAAAACAATACTTTTTTTCCGATGAAACGTTTAATCTTCAGTCGTTTGAAAGCGCGGAGAACGTCCATTTTCGACTGGTTAAAGACGACGGGACGACGGATGTCGTTTTCATAAAAGGAATAACGCAGGCTCAAGGGGCTGCGGAATTGGCGCAGTATTTACGCGGACTGTATATTTTTACGCTTGACGAACGCAACGAATATAAGTCGGGAATCTACACGGCGTACGCAAAAATGGAAAGTCTTTCCGCGGATTACTTTGACGGCAGACTTGCGGAAGTAGCGGAAATGGCGGGCAAATACAAAAGCGTTCCGTATATAATTCTCCGCTCGCTCGACAGGAATTTTGAAGGAACGGCGGACGCGCCGGAGCTTATCGGAGGCTATGAGGCAAAACTTCCTTCCGGCTCTTTGATTTTACCGATGGAATACGCGGATTTTGAGTTGATAAAAGAAGCTTCGTCGGGATTCGACGCAATGCGGCTCGGTTCCTTATACCGTTTTGTCGATTGCGCGGAAAAGTACGGATACAGCGCGGAAATATTCGCTCAGATTTTGCTCAACCGCCTTTTGTATCCGCTGTTCATTTTGAATATGTTTATCATGCTCGGCTGGACGGCATGGCACGGACGGACGCCTGAAAACGTACAGTTTAAGTTTGTGTGGATATTGCTGTTCCCGCTTGCAGGAATTGGGATCCATTATCTGTATATCGTTGCGCTGGGACTGTTCAAGCTGCTGAATTACGGACTCATCGGTCTTGCCGGAAAATCCGCCGCGCTTGTTTCCGGGCTTGTTTTGTATTCGCTGCTTTTAATAATATTTTCCGTGTCCTTCCTCTCTTGCAGAAACAGCTCGCAAGAAAATAAATAGCGCGCTTGCAAAGAGGGAGCTTACGCAATGAGGAATTGGGAATGCGTAGTTAGGAATGGGAAATTACGCATTAGGAATTACAGATTATCTTCTCACAGTGCAAACATTGTATTTTCGCATCTCCTGCCGTATACTTTGCGTATGGAAGATGAGCTGCAAATAACGCTTACAAACGATTACGCATTCAAACGCTTCTTGGGTTCTGAGGAAAACAAACCCATATTGCAAAATTTTCTTGAGTGCGTCCTCGATATACCCGCCGAGGATATCAGCGGCCTTGAGCTGATGGATAAGGAGTTGAGCAAAGAAGAGTTGAGCGACAAGACCGGCATTCTCGATGTAAAACTCCGGCTGACGGACAGCACGATTATCGATATTGAAATCCAAATGTCATGGAACACATCGTTTGTAAAACGTACGCTCTTTTACTGGGCAAAAATGTATACGTCCGACTTTAAGAGCGGCGAATCGTACGGACAGTCTGCACAAGTGTATTACTATCAACATTATCGCGGACGGCTTCCGGCTTAATGACGCAGTCCATTCGGAATATCGACTGCAAGAAAAAGACGCGCACACCCTGCTGACCGACGTCCTTGAAATCCATTTTCTGGACTTACAGGCAGCAAAACGGGCGAAGGAAGAAGGAACGAAGGCGAGTAAACGAAGTCAGCTTATCAACTGGCTGCGATTTATAGACACAAACGATAAAAAGGAGCGGGCAATGCTTGCAACCACATCACCAATTTTGCAAATGTTAAATGAGAAGGTTGATATCCTAGCGTTATCGCCGGTAGAACGAAAACTATACGAATCCCGCATGAAACTCAAAAGCGACATTACGACTATCTCTGAAAATCAGTTCAATGCAGGCTGGGAAGGAGGCAAATCCCTCGGAATTACCGAAGGTTCCCGACAAGCAAAACTTGAAACGGCAAAGAACCTTCTGCAATTCGGATTGCCTATTGAAAAGATTGCGCAAGCGACAGGACTCTCCCAAGCAGAAATCGAGGCCTTATAAAACACCACCGTGTCCTTCCTCTCTTGCAGAAATAGCTCGCAGGAAAATAAATAGCGCGCTTGTAGGGAGGGAGCTTACGCAATGAGGAATTGGGAATGCGTAGTTTCTAATTCCCCATAGCCCCTCCCCTGTACATTTTCCCGCGAGTTTTGCCGTTAGGCAAAACTCGGGCAGGCAGAACTGCATCCATCATTCAAATACATTTCTCCGCCGCCTGCCGCCGCCCGTCAATCATGCATTATCCGTTATAAATCGCTTGCATTCTCCTACTTTTGCCCTTATACATAATACCCTATGTTGAGCCGTACCGCCTGCTTATCAAAATACAAAAAATCTCTCTCCGCAGTAAAAAACTTGCTCATCCTGCTTGACACGCGGATAGGCGGCGGTACAATCCTCAGCACCTCAGCACCTCAGCACCTCAGCACCTCAGCACCTCAGCACCTCAGCA
>JBQNBN010000074.1:0-14045 GCA_052169915.1 Treponema sp. | reverse complement strand
GGGGGGGCAGTTTTTTTACGAAGCTCTTTTGCGTCGTACATCGCTTTGTCCGCGTACTCAACCAATTCGAATCGATTATTGCCGTTGTCGGGGAAAATCGCCGTTCCGACCGACGCTGAAAATTCAATGATATGACCGCCGTCGGAAAACGTCGGCTTTTCCATCGCCGCCGTCAGCCGCGCAATAACATCTTCATTGGAACAAGAAGCGTTCTGGTCGCTTAAAATCACAACGAATTCGTCCCCGCCGAAGCGCGCAATGACGTCTGTCGTCCGCAGCGACTTTTTCATGTATTCAACCGCCTTCCGAAGAAGAATATCGCCTGCGCGGTGTCCGTACGTGTCGTTAATGTACTTAAAATTATTCATGTCGATAAAGCACAGCGTAAGCTTTGCGTCGTTATGCCGCGCTTTTCTGATTTCATGCTCCAAAAGCAAAGCTCCCGCCTGCCGCGTATACGCGCCGGTTAACGCGTCAAAGCTGATGGCGTTTTCAAGTTTTTTGTTATACGAAACAAAATTTTGAAGCAGCAGCGCGGAGATGAATATGAGAAT
Organism: Treponema sp.; assembly: GCA_052169915.1. Lineage (GTDB taxonomy): Bacteria > Spirochaetota > Spirochaetia > Treponematales > Treponemataceae > Treponema_D. The sequence continues at coordinate 13,491 of JBQNBN010000074.1, read as the reverse complement.
GTCCGTGATAAAGAGGATAATGACAAGACGTACGATTCCCCGCACGTTCAGCCAGCCGCCTACAGGTTCTATTTTGAAAATCCATTTTGTATTTGCAATCTCGAATGCCGATTCGACGGGATTTTTTACCGCAGTTTCCGTCCGAGCGACTGTCGTATAGCCGTCTTCGCCATCCGCGGTTTTTAAAAGTTCGTAACTGTAGCCCTTTGCGTACAAATCCGATTCCCGAAGGTTTGTAACCATGCTGTCGGCGTCCATAACGACGTTCACAAAGCCCCAAAAGCGTTTTTCCTGTTCCGCGCTCTGCGTAAAGACGGGAAGCATTCCGATAAGTCCGGGAAATCCCTGCATAAGCACATACGGACCGATAAGCGAGATTTTTCCGTTCCGTTCAGCGGCGTTCGCTTCCGCTTTACATTTATCGTATTCAAAAAGATTTAAACCGATTGCAGCTTCATTCCCTGCCGTCGGTTCGATTTGCGTGATTATTCCCGCCGGCGCAAGCTCTACGTTCAAAACGCTCGGATAGTGCGGAAGAAGCCTCTGCACCGCGTCTCCGAATGTATCCGGCGCCGTCATGCCGGAATAAACGAGTTCCGCCGCCGTGTAAGCCGCCGACAACGTATGTTCAAGCGTTTTGTGAATTTCATTTGCATAGGCGGAAGCAACAAAAAACTCCAGTCTATACCGCCGAAGGTCGACTGAAGTTTTAACATAGCGCAGCGTAAGCCCCGTAAAAAGTGCGCCGCACGTTAAAAAACAAATAAGCGCTCTTGTAATTTCTTTAAATGAAAATCCGTTTGCATTCCCGAATCTTCTTTTGACAAGCTTTCTCACCTTACGGTCAGGCATTTCTTTCCCCTTGAGCTGAAGCCGTTTCTCTGATGCGCGTACCCGACGGTATGCTACCATATCGGCTATATGCTGTCAATTTAGGCGGTTTTTAATAACAACGCCAATCGAATGCGGTTTCATTTTCCGCAGGGGGACTGGAAAGGAATTGTCAGCAATAGGAGACGGAAGAGGCCGACTGCAAAGCGAATGGACAAGCGTCCCCTCGTAACGCCGGAAACGCTCTTGCAATCAACAACCCCGACGCAGAGCATCGGGGTTACCCCCTCCGCACGAATAAAAACGCCCGCCGGAATAACGCCTGCGGGCAGATGAGTTTAGAAATTCCTAGCCCTTTTCATTTTCCGACGGTTTTGCATGAAGAATCTCGTCCGGCGTAGGCTTATTCGTCTTTTCAAGCTCGAAAATTATATGTTTCTTTTCCGTCTGATTAGTCAATTCGGCATTCAGCGTCATTGTGTTTCCGTTGACAGTAACGTCCGCCGTCATCGCGCCGAATACAAGCGTCGTTCCGGTTAGCGTATAGGAGGCTCCCCACGGCGCAATTTCCGTGAGCTGATGTAATCCGTCTTCTTCCGGATCCGTGCTGCAGGAAACGCTTGCCGTAAGATATCCTTTCTTGTCGGCTGTCCAATAGAAATACAGCTGAAGAGTTGCACCCTCGTGAATAGTTTTCGGGAATGTATAAGTTTCTCCGTCCTTCGTCTCGGAAAGAACTTTCCACACGCCTTCCACGGAAAGCGCTTTGGGCGCGCTGGAGTCGCCGCCGGAACCCGAACCGCTGCCGGAGTCTTTGTTTCCCCCGTTACCGGAGCCTTTCCCGCCCCCATCTTTCGATTTGTCTCCGTCCTTTGACGTTCCGCCGCCCGTTTTTCCGCCATTGCCGGAACCGTTCCCACCGGTTTCTCCGTTTCCGGCTCCCTTGCCGCCGTTACCGGATTGCGAATTACCGCCGGCTTTTCCTCCCGACGAATCTGGATTGCCGTTCCCGCCGTTTTTGTCTCTCATTTTGGAAGTCGGGCTACCGCCGTCGTTGTGCGCCGTATCGGAGCACGACGCGAATACGAGCGCGCCGGCAAACAATGCCGCCGCTGCAAGCGAATACGCAAACGGTTTCCGTTTTGAAAAAATTGCTTTCATGACATTCTCCTTGAATTAAGAAAATATGTTAGCGAATGGAGCTGAGCGCAATACTCTTTTCCGTTCGTTTTATGCTGCTTATATAAAGGAATTTCTCACGGAATTCAAGAAAACGCAGATAAATAAAAACGCCCGCCGGAATAGTACCGACGGGCGCATACTTTTTAGAAGATTTTATTCTCCGTCTTCATCTTGTGATGATGGCTGCGGTTTTGCTCTAAGAAAATCCTCCGGCGTCGGAGAATCCGTCTTTTCAAGCGTTAAAATTGCGTGTTTTTCTCCATCTGGACGACTTAGTCGTGCGTCCAATACCATTTTTCCGTTGTTGACGGTAACTTCTGCAGTCATAACACCAAATGTAAGCGTCGCTCCTGTCAACGTATACGGAGTTCCCCACGATGCAATCGAAGCGTCTTGATATAATCCGTTGTCTTCCTCGTCAGGTAGACCGGATATATTAATTGCACCATATCCTTTTTCATCGTCTGCCCAATAAAAATACGGCTGAATCGTATCACCAGGCGCATTTTTTTGAGGATACGTATAAGTTTTGTCGTCTAATTTTTGGGAAGTTACTTTCCACACGCCCTCAACGGAAAGCGCTTTGGGCGCGCTGGAGTCGCCGCCGGAACCCGAACCGCCGCCGGAGTCTTTGTCTCCCCCGTTGCCGGAGCCTTTACCACCCCCATCTTTCGATTTGTCTCCGTCCTTTGATGTTCCGCCGCCCGTTTTTCCGCCATTGCCGGAACCGTTCCCGCCGGTCTCTCCGTTTCCGGCCCCCTTGCCGCCGTTCCCGGATTGCGAATTATCGCCGAGTTTTCCGCCGTGCGAATTACCGCCTGACGAATCTGGATTGCCGTTTCCGCCGTTTTTGTCTCTCATTTTTGAAGTCGGGTTACCGCCGTCATTGTGCGCCGTATCGGAGCACGACGCGAATACGAGCGCGCCGGCAAGCAATGCCGCCGCCGCAAGCGAATACGCAAACGATTTCCGTTTTGAAAAAATTGCTTTCATGTCATTCTCCTTGAATTAAGAAAATATGTTACCGAAGGGCAAAAGCGCCGCGCGATCGTCATACTTCCGTCCGCATTCGCTTCCAATCCCTTCCGTATTTTGCGTTTTATAAATGAGTTTTTCTGAAAATACAAGCGGGATAGGCGGAATTCAAATAAAAATCATCGAATTTTCCCAAAAACCGTTTGCAAAAAAAATAAAAATCCGTATACTTCGTCAATTTCTTTACAGCCGTAACGACCTGCTGCGGCTGCAGCGGGTTGTGCGGCGTAAAAACTACAGGAGTTTTTATGGATTTATCCAAATTCTACGGGCCGCAAGACAAACCCCCGCTTGCAAAATGGATCCCGCTGAGCTTCCAACACGTATTTGCGATGTTCGGCGCGACAATTCTTGTACCGTTGCTTACGGGATTAAGCACTTCAACCGCATTGTTTACGGCGGGAACGGGAACCTTGCTCTACATTCTGGTAACTGGAGCAAAGGTTCCCGCTTTTTTAGGCTCGTCCTTTGCGTTCATTCCCGCGCTCACCGCAATATCGCAGACCTACGGCGCGCAATACGCGATGGGCGGCGCGATTTTCGCAGGACTTTTCTACTGCGCCGTCGCGGTAATCGTTAAGTTTTCCGGCAAAGAATGGATTGACAAAGCCCTGCCGCCGGTCGTCATCGGCTCGGTCATCATCGTCATCGGAATGTCGCTCGCTCCGGTTGCGATAAACCAAGCGATGCACAACAACGGCGAATATTCGCTCGTATTCATCAGCATTGCGGCAGTAACGCTTTCCATCGCAGTCATCGCAACAATCTTCCTGAAAGGCTTTTTCAACACGATTTCAATTCTCATCGGTCTTATCGGCGGTTATATCTTTACCCTCGTCATGGGATTTTTCTTCCCCGCATACAAAATCATCAACTTCGACGTTGTGCGGAACGCTCCCGTCGTGGGACTTCCCTTCCTGCACTGGGACGCTGCAGGCGGCTATTTGTGGCTCGCGCCCAAATTCAACCTCGTGGCAATCCTCACCTTTGTGATTGTTTCCATCTCGACTATCTGCGAGCACTTGGGCGACACGCTGACGTCGTCCACCGTCGTCGGAAAAGACTTTACCAAAGACCCGGGACTGCACCGGACGCTTGCCGGAGACGGAATTGCGACTACATGGGCTGCCTTGTGGGGAGGCCCGCCGAACACAACTTACGGAGAAAACATCGGCGTTATGGCGATTACAAAAGTGTATTCCGTGTGGGTTATCGGCGGCGCGGCGGTTATCGCAGTCGTCCTCTCGTTCTGCCCCAAGTTCGGCGCGCTCATCCAGACTATCCCGACTCCCGTCCTCGGAGGAATCTGTACGCTCCTCTACGGACTGATTGCTTCAAGCGGACTCCGCACCATCGTTGAAAGCGGCGTCGACTACAAGCACAAACGGAACCTTACGATTTCGTCGGTCATCATGGTCATCGGAATCGGCGGCGGAATATTTAAGTTCAGCGTGGGGCAGGACTTTACGTTCCAACTCGGCGGCGTTGCGCTTGCTACCGTAGTCGGCATTGCGCTCAACCTCATCATTCCCAAGACGGAAGAATAACCGCCAGCCGCTGAAACGACATAAAAAAATAAACGGCGCTTACGGATTGAAGATTGTCCGCGAGCGCCGCTTGTTTTTTTTGTTTTATGCCGCTGCCGGTTTACGGACGGCACACGATACGTAGACCGTAGAGTTTTAGACCGGTTCCCAATGCCTGCTCGTTTCTGTAAGCGCATTTTGCAAATGTATTGTCTTCATACCAGCTGCCGCCTTTTAATACTTTTGCCTCTGTAAATTTGTCGGGACCTGTTGGGTCATCTCCGCCTGCAGAGGGGCGCTCGCTGTTCGAATCCCAGCACCATTCATCTACGTTGCCGCTCATGTCGTACAGTCCAAAACCGTTCGGCTTTTTCTTTTTGACTTCATGGGTTTTGTCGTCCGCATCTCCTCCGTCTTTGCTTTCGTACCATGCATAATCTTTGAGGTTTTCTTTTTTGTTTGTGCCTGCCCATGTGTTTCTTTTTGTTCCGTCCTGCGCAGCCCATTCCCATTCCGCTTCAGTAGGAAGACGGAAACCTTTTTTCTTTAAATCCTGCGTTACGGTCGTTCCTGATACGGTATAGACTTGTTCCTAAGCGCCGAATACGATTTTAGTCAATTCATTACAGAACTCTATGCAGTCGTTCCAAGATACGCTGTCTACGGGACGGGATTCTTGCACTTCGCCCTGTTTCGGATTGTCTTTAAAATGGCTATAATTTTTTCCTTCTCCCATAACGGCTTTCCACAATTGCTGCGTTACTTCCGTCTCGCCTATGCGGTACGCGGTGAGGTTTACCGTCGCTTCTTTGTTGTATTGCTGCTCGTTATTGCCGATGACGCCGCCTTTCACTTCCTGAATGGCTTTCATCGCAAAAGATACGCCGTTCGCCGTGTACGTTTTATCGGAAAGCAATAGCTTGAACCCTTCAATGGAAGCGTCGGGCTTAGGCTTGGGTTTCGGGGCAGGCGGATTCGGATTTTCCGGAGCGTCGGGAGCGGGCGGATCAGCCTGCGGTTTCTCAGACTCTTTTTCTTTCTCTAAATTAGTTCCGCCGCCGGATGAGCTGGTTGTGTTTCCGCACGCGGAAAAAATAAGCGCCGCGGCAAATATAAAAGCCGCATTCGCTTTGAATAAAAGCTTGTTCATACATTCCTCCTTATGAGAATTGGTTATTGCATACTAGAATACCGTAAAATAACAATTTTTTCAAAATATTTATTTGTGCGGAAGGGTAGATAAATATCGTTTGCAAAAGGAGTGTGGTTTAGCGGATTTGAATGCGGAGGCTAAGTTTTTTCTACCAAATGGTCTTTACTTCATACAAAGGAATTTTTAAATTCCTTGTTAGTATAGTTAGATTATTTTCCATAGCTTGTGCAACAAGCAGTCTATCGAATGGGTCTCTATGAATATCAGGTAACTTTTTTTATTTTTTCCACGTCGTATTCCGTTGGGTGAAGATAAGTAAATTCCTCATTTTCCAGAACAGTTTTTAAGCGAGAAACATTAATTTCAAAATCCAGAGTTCCTTTCGCTTGTTTTATCGCAATTTTCTACAATGAAGCAAAACTAAAAAACATCTTTTCGTTTCCATCAAATTTCTTACAGTTGTAGAAAGCTCCTCACTTCCTATTACATCCCCAATTATTGTATGAGTATCCAATAAATACATCACATATATTCCGCGAATTCTTCAATGAGTTTATCAAAATGAGGAGACATTTTGCAAGGAATATCCTTTTAAACAACCAAATCCTTTTTTTTGACCTTCTGATAGCGTATTTTTTTCTAATGTAGTAAATTTAAAGAGAATATCATCCTCATAAGAAGAAAATTCTTCCAACGCTGTTTGCGGAAGTAACTTTAATTTCTTTTCAAGACTGCTGTATGACATAAGATTTCTCCTTAGTCTATTAGAATACCATAAATTTCAGATTTTTTATGAGTATGCAACGGTCATATTTTTGCAAAAGAGCAATGTCATTCTCACTTGCAGTTTCTAAGATAAGCAAATCTATTGTACTTTAGATTATAATATCTTCTCGTCGGCAGCTCAAATTCAATTGGCAATCATTTTAAAATGATTGCATACAAAATTTTAGCGAAAAGTATACGTTTCAAATAGAATTTTAAGCTTAAAAATTCTTTTTCATCTTTCGAAGCTTGCAAAATTTCCTGATAAGTAAATTCATTAATACAGATACGAAATGAGTATTTGAGCTTTTTTATTATCAAAAAATTTAAAATAATCCATTGTTTTCTTTCAATGCAGTTGAGAACCTAAAGCCCTCTATTTTCAGTAAATCACACTTATTACAAGCATGATTTACTGAAAAATCGGCAGTTTTTCTGCAATGCGGACATATTATCAGCCCGTCATTTTTTCAATAGAAGACTGCAAGTCTTTTCCTTTTTGATTTTTCTATTCCAACGCAAAAATATTATCCCTCACCGTTTCCGCATTTGTTTTCTGCGCCGCAGATTCAATCTTTGTTTTGAAGTGCGCAGCGGTTTCCGCTTTGCCGTTCGCATTCTTAAAATTGTATTTTTCGTATTCCTTTCGTAAATTTTCTATCTTTTCTTTAAGAGTGTCTGAAATACTTTTTGTATGGTCGATTACCTCAAGCAATTTTTCTGTTGTAACGATTCTATCTGCTTCATTTTTCTCGCAGAACGCCGATTCAACCGCTTCTTTTACAACGCTTTCAATATCCGCACCGCTATAGCCGCTCGTATCTTTTAAAAGTTTCAGGATATCGACGTGCGGCGTAAGTTTTCCCCTTTTGGCAAGATGAATCTGAAAAATTCGTCTGCGTTCTTCCGGCTCCGGCAGTTCTACCAAGAAAAGCTCGTCAAATCTTCCTTTGCGGAAAAATTCCGGCGGAACGCTGGAAATATTATTCGCCGTTGCAACTACATACACGGAACTTTCTTTTTCCTGAAGCCACGTCAAAAACTGCCCGAAAAGTCTTGTTGTAATATCGCTTCCGCCGCCGTTTCCGCCGACGCCTGCAAACGCCTTTTCAAGTTCGTCAATCCAAAGAACGCACGGACTGACGGCTTCGGCAGTTTTTATGGCACGGCTAAGATTATGCTCGCTTTCTCCAACGTACTTTCCCATAAGTTTTCCTATGTCGAGCCGCAGAAGAGGGACGTTAAAAATGCTTGCCGTCGCTTTTGCCGTAAGACTTTTCCCGCACCCCGGCATTCCGACAATCAAGATTCCTTTGGGCATATCGATTCCGAATTTTTTCGCTTCACCGATCCGTTTAAAAATCTCGGCTTTGTTTGAAAGATATGCTTTTAGATTTTCCAAACCGCCAATGTCGTTTATGTCGGCATTTGTCGTAAAAATCTCGATGATGCTGCTCTTTTTTATAATCTGTTCTTTTTCTTTTAAAACAAGCTTGATTCCGTCTTTGTCAAACATTCCCGACTGCTGGTAGGCATAATTCAGAATCTGCCTGATTTCGAATTCAGTCAGCCCTTTGAAAGAAATTATAAGTTCGCTGCGGACAGCATCGTCAATCTGAATGTCAAACGATTTTTCATAGTCGGCAACAATTTGACGGACTTCATCGGAATTGGGAAAGGGAATATCAAAAACAGTTATCATCTTTTCGATTTCGCGGGGAAAGACAAGGACAGGAGAAATCAAAAACACTGTTGCATAAACGCCTTCGGAAAACATAGTTTTCTCTGCAAGTTCTTTTAAAAGCGAAACGCACTTGGGACTGTACAACGCACTTTTTTCATCAAAATACTGGTGGGCGTCTTTTATGATGATAAAAATATGCTTCGGGTTTTCCGCTGCCGCTTCGTCGAGAAAAACAAGTTTATCTTCGAGAAATGCCGAAAGGGAAGCATCCTGCAAAGAAAGCCGTTCTTTTCCTGAAAAAATGCCGGAATTCGTAAAAGTCCAGCGCTTTACCCCGTGTGCCGCGCTTTCAATCAAATCGTCGGCAAGGTGATGGTCAAAGTGATTTATATAGATAATCGGGCGGAGCGAGTTGATATAGGAGCTGAGTTGATTTTGCAATGCTGACTTCATCTTAAACCTCCATATAGATGAGCTTGTCTGAATCGCTGTTGCTCATATAGTCAATGCCATTGGTGAAGATGAATTTTCCGTTGATATCTTCTGCCGATAATTCTTCTCCGTTTGCGCCGCTGTTTCTGACTTTGTTTCCTTTTTCCATCGAGATAATCATAAATGTTTTTCCGGCGGCTTCAATGTCTTTCCAATATCGGTCGGTTTGTCCGCTAAAGATTTTGATGTGCGGTAAAAAAAGCGCACCGTCAGGAATGTAAAAATCACCGACACAAAAAGAATTGACTGCACAATAGTTGTCGTTGTATCCGGGAGAAGACTTTGCGATTCTGATAAAAGTCTTTCCCTGATTTTGCGATTTAAATTTTTCTAATTGTTCTTCCGTTTCCAACTCCACGACAGGAGATTTTTCCCCCTTTTGGATAGCCGATTTTATGTTTTTTATTATTCCTTCGATTTCCAATTGCGGTAAAACATCTTTGTACACTTGATTTACTTCTTCGGCTGAACTGAAAAAATACTCGCACAATGTTTGATTTGCCATAAAAGAGAGCAGGACGAGCGGATATCCGTCTTTGAAAGTTTCATAAAATCTGTTCTTATCAAGAAGAAGCAGTTTTCTGTATTGGGCATAAAGCGTAATCATTCCGGCTTTGAGAGATGGATAATCATTTTTGTTTGCCTTTAACGCTTCTATTAAATCATCATAGCCTTTGTGATATTGCGCGATAATCCCATTTTCTTTTTCCGCAAGTTTTGAAAGATTTAAAAGCCGCTCCGCTTCCTTTTCCCGCATCGTAAAGAGTTCTGCCGCAGACTGCTCCATAACGGAAGCGTCTTTTTCAAAAAGGACTTTAAAAAGCGTTTTTAATGCAGAGCGATTATCGGCAGTATCTATTGCCGATACTTTTTCAGAAAGCGCAGTTTCTCCCTGCGCGGTAAGCCAGCGCGCCAAAAGACCGTTTTTCAGCGTTTCAAGCAACATGTCAACGTTGCAGTTTTCTTTTAGTTCTGCAAGCGTCTTAATCTGTTCGTTTCCATAACTCAAATTGAATTTAATTGCCTTCATATATTTCTCCTGTTAGTCATGTTGAGCAGCGCGAATCATCTTTTTTGTCATAAAATAGATTATTCGCGCTGCTCGTAATGACAATTTTTACCAGCCGAAAAAGCTTGTTATCCCATCCCATACGGAACTTGCAAAAGATTTTACTCCTTCCCAAATTCCTGTGGCGACAGCCTTAATGCCTTTTACAACGCCGCCTACAATTTTCTTTCCTGCGCTAAAAACCGCTTCTCCTACGGTACTTCCCGCAATACCGCCGATAATCCCTCCTGCAATACCGCCGACTACAGTGCCGACCGGTCCAAGCACACTTCCGATTGTAGCGCCTATTGCTGTCCCTTCTGCGCCGAGTGCAAATCCGCCGACAACGCTGCAGGTTGCACGTCCTGCTTGGTCAAGCGCTTCTTCTCCCGTCAGTTCGCCGGCAGCAAATTTATAAAGTGTTTTTACATTTTCAATGCCGACGCAGGCTGCTGCCGCAATGTGTCCGGCTGGAGTGTTCATTAAAAGTTTTCCAAGCCAACCGCTTCTGGCGGCGACCGTAAGCGCACCCGATGCCGCAACCGTAAGCCCCGCACTTCCTCCGCTTTTTATGGCGCTTTCGGCAAATTCTTTTACATCTTCTTCAACGCTCTGATTTTCTTTACCGGTCGCCCAGTTCCAGAGACGGCGTCCAACAATTCTTGCTCCTTGAAAACCGACTGCAAACGCTGCCGACAGTGCCGCTTTTCCGCCGATATGACGGGCAATCGCACCCTTATTTGCGTCGTTCCACGTGTAGTTGTCAACTTTTCCTTCTTTTTGAGCCTTTTCCTGCCGCGCTTTTGCATCTCCTTTGGAAAGAGGCTTTGACTCTACGGTTTCCGGATGCTTTGACTTATAATCCGTAAACTCGATTTTCTCGTTCGCATTGTTGATTTTGCCGCCCTGTCCTTCGGGGACAAGTTTTCTTTGCCCGCGATAGTCGCCTTTTTCAAAATACTCTTGCGTAGTTTCAGCATCTTTTCCGTATTTTGACTGATACTTTCGGACAATATTTCCACGCTCGTCCCTGACAACTACATCAACAGAGTTCTTTCCATTGGATTCAAGCGGTTCTGCATGAAAACTTTTTTCTTTAACGGCGGCATCTATATTGAATGTGCTTGCGTGATGCTGTTCTGCAATCAAGCCGTCAAGGTTCGGATTCTGATTTACGCTTCCGTCAAGATTACGAATGGTTCGAGACATCGCAGAATTTGCGTTCTCAATCGCCGTATCGATTCTTTGCGCATACAGCCCCGCCTGTACACCGCCAGCGGCTTCTGCGCCCTGCTCAATTTTCTTTGCAAGCCAGCTTTCACGCCGTTTTCCGGAAGCAATATGTTCATCAAGTTCCTTTTTGTTCCGCTCAAAGGAATATACCGTATCAACAATTTCTGAAGCGGTGTTTTCCATTTCGGCAGTATCTTTCCAAAGCGCAGGATAAGAATTGAATTTCTTAACCAGAAACTGCTTATCCGTAACATCTTCCGCCTTGTGCGCATAATCCGTTACAAAGTCGTGTACGGTGTTTTTGATTTTTGGATAATCTTCTTCCTTTACTTCAAAAGCCTTTACAACCGCATCCGCCGCCTTTTCTTCATTTTCTGCAAGATTTTCCAGAGCCTCCGCAGTTTTATTTAGTTCTGCTGCCATTGCAGCAGGCAGATTCTCTTGCTCCGTGTCCAAATTTGCGTTTTCATCCATCAGTTTTACCGTCCCGCTTAGTCTTACAGCTCATCCAGCGCATCAAAAGCAGGCTGTAATTTTTCAAATTGAAGTTGCTTTTTGTATTCCGCGATTTGAGATTTGAAATTCTCAAAATGGACATAGATTTCTTCTTTGTTCAATGCTTTAAGAAGTGCGTTTAATGTAATTTCAGAGTTTTCCTCGCTGGCAGCAATTACCTCGGCTTGAAGTTCCGTCTTGGTCAAATTATCCCAGAATGCAATATGCAGGATTACATCATTTGAATCTGTGATTTTTGAGAACCCAAATGTAATCCATTTTCCAGTATCAATTTCATATACGATTTTTGTCATAATTTTGACACTTCTGTTAGATTCATCGAGTTCTGTATTCAGTAAATCGTTATATAGAAATTTCATACTAATCATGGACTCTAATGCTGCAGCGACTTTTTCTGCAGAAAACATCAGGTCAGATTTATTTGCTTTATCAGATTTCGTCTGATAAAAAGTCAATTTTGTATCATTATGTGTGAACGTAATCGTTTCACCCTTTTCCGTTTCGCCATTTTCCGTTTCTGCGAGTTCCATTCCATCGAAAAGAGTTTTTCTTGTAAAAAGGTCATCCCATTTTGCAAGAAGTTTTTCGAATACAACCTTGTTGTTTTCATCTCCATTGCCACCGAATTCAATATTCATACGCTTTTCCTCCATGTGTTTGCGTTATAGATATATTTTACTTTGGTCAGTCTGCCAAAGAATGTCAAAGTAAACAAAAAATTTTGAAAAATTATGTTTTTTCATAGAGTTTTTTTATTTCCTCTAATTCTTTTTGTATGCTTTCTACCAATTCGGGCGGTTCAAGAACTTTCACCGTATGACCCTGCCCAAGCACAAATCTTTGAACTTCGGGAAACTGCGTTGTCTCAAAACAAACTTCAACGGTGCCGTCTGTATTTTGAATTACGGTTTGATTTTTTGACCAAATATGTTCATTTGCAAACGCGGCTATTTCCGCAGAAAAAAGGAGACGGATATTGTATGACTTTTGAGAACTCGCCCATACGCCGATTTCAGAATCAATATGGTTTTTCCAGTCGAAATCGGCAGGCACGGAAAAAGTCTTTCCGGTAACTTTTGCGTTCTTAATTCGTGAAAAAGCAAAAATACGGATTTCATTTTTGTAATCATCATCACCGATTACATACCAGTTTCCTTTTTGACAGACAATGTGATACGGCTTTACGGTTCTGTTCATAAAAGTCTGCTTCTGAAGCGGACGATAGTCAAAAGAGATTTCATTATTTTGCCGGACGGCAGAAAAGATTGTGTTGAAAACATTTTCATCGATTTTTACCAGCGGCTCTGCAATATATGTTACGCTGTTATCAAGATATGCGGAATCAATAACTGTGTGTTTGCCAAGACTTCCAACGATTTTGCGAAATATGGAACGAATGTGGGATTCAAGCGGAGTGTTTCTGTAACCGGAAAGAAGCTGCTCAAATAATGCGACACTAAAAAGTTCTCCCTCGCTTAACGCAATATCTTTTATATAAAAGGAATTTTCTGTGTAATAATAGCCGTTTCTTACCCTGTCAAACGCAATTGGAGCATTGTAAAAAAGCCGCATTTCATCAAGGTCGCGGCTTATGGTCCGCACGCTGACTTCAAACTTTTTTGCTAATTGCATTGTATTGGGATAAGAGCCGCTCCGGATTTCCGCATCAATCGCGCGGATTCTTCTGAGGACTAGTTTTTGTTGACGAATCTGTTTTTTGCTTTCTGAAGTCATAGCACAAAATTTTATGCTGCGAAAACGAGCGAAAGCGAGTTTTCGCAGCATAGGTCTCTTTCAATACCTATGCTCAGTGTACACTGAGCATTTTTCGCGAAGCGAAAATTTGGGGAAGAGAATTTATTGGTTCTTATAACACAAGTTCATCCGCGGCGTGTCTGTACCTTCGCTGGAACGATGTTAGGCGTTTATTTGCGATGATTTACAAACCACTTTTTTATTTCATCTTTTTTCATTTTTCCCGAAGCTATTTTTAATCCAAAATTGAGGGATATCATTCTTTTCCGTC
>JBQNBN010000073.1:0-14315 GCA_052169915.1 Treponema sp. | reverse complement strand
ATCTCGCCGCCGCCACGTCGGAAGGAAAGTCCACGCTCTTAACGTCGAACACCGTAACGCAGAAAATCGCAGACGAAAGCGGCGGTTTGATAGAAGCTTCAAGCGTTATTCAAAATATCGCGTCACAAACGAACCTCCTCGCGATGAACGCCGCCATTGAAGCCGCGCACGCAGGAGAGGCGGGTAAAGGCTTTGCCGTCGTCGCCGACGAAATCCGCAAACTCGCGGAAGAGTCGGCAATGCAGGGGAAATCCATCACCGACACGCTCAAAAAATTAAGCGACGACATCAAAGGCCTGTCCGACTCGTCAAAAATTGTGGAAGAAAAGTTCAACGCGATTTTCCAGTTGTCGGAAAACGTCCGCGGTATGAGCGCCCAGTTGACCGCCGCCATGCGCGAGCAGGAAAACGGCAGCCGCGAAGTCCTCGCCGCGATCAAAAACATCAGCGCTGTTACAATGGAAGTCAAAAACGGCTCGGAGGAGATGCTTGTCGGCGGCAAGGGCGTTGCCGGCGAGATGAGGAAGTTAGATCAACTGACGGCGGTCATCAAAGATAGCATGAATGAGATGGCAGCAGGTGTCGGACAAATTAACCGCGCGGTGCAGGAAGTGAATGATTTGGCAAGGAAGAATAAGGAGAGTATTGAAGGACTGGCGGAGGAGGTGGGGAAGTTTAAGGTGTGAGTCGGCGACGGAGAACGGAGTTTTTAAGATTTTGCGGAACTGCCGCCTGCTGCAAGTTTGCAGTAAAACTGCAAACTTGCGGGAAATAGAAACTTTGGAAATACATAATTTTGTCCACCGCCGTGAAACTGAGTTTTAGGGCGGTGGCAGAGATTAGCGCTCCCCCGTCATTGTGCGAACTCGTTTTTTACATAAAAGCTCCACCCCGCAAGAGCGGCACATAACTATATCTTTAAAATCCCATAGTAGCCGCTCTCTAATTCCCCCTTAAACATTCCTCATTCCCAAGTCTCTCCTCCTCTCCCTGCATTCCCCGTTTTGCCTTTCATTGACAGGCATATTCCTAAATGTTAAAATCCACCAATTTTTTCCGGCTCGAGCCGGTTTTATTTTCTAATCAAAGGGTCATTCAAAATGAAAAAAAGCGTTTATACAATCGGTTCGTTAATTATTCTCCTTATTGCGGCGGCGGTTTTTGTGCTTGTTCCGATATTTGCAGCCGGAAGGGGGAATAAGCGCATTCCGCCGTTTGGAAAATACGCGGGAACGGAAATCCGGTACGAGCAGGGAAGCGCTTTTGCGGATGCCGTTGCGAACATGGTCAATGAATACCAACGGTACGGAAGCGACTTGAGCGGCGATATGTATGCGATGATATTTGAGTCGGCATTCGGCAGTACGGTAACGCGCCTTGCGGCGGAAAAAGCGGTTGCAAAAAGCGGTTATCACGTTCCAAAGGCGGCGGTTAACCGTTCGATGCGTCAATATTTTCTTGATGAGAACGGAGAGTATTCGCAAAAAGTATATCGGCGCGCGGATCCCGACCGCGTGCGCGAACTGCGTAAAAACCGCGAAGAGGAATTGATATTCGCTCGTTATATGCAGGATTTATTCGGAAATACGGAATCGACCGAGAGGTATATAGAAGGTTTGTTCGGCAGTGCCGAAACGATTGGATCGACTCGTCCGTACGGACTAAAAACGTCGAAAAACGAAATTGCGTTTATCCAAGAGATGAATGAAAAACGGCGCGCCTTTCATTCTGCGGCATTCAATATGAACGATTATCCCGACGAAGAAAAATCCGCATACGGCAGGGAAAATGCAGCGAAATTCGTCAAATACGACCTTTCCGTCATAACGTGCGACGATAAAGCGAAAGCGTCGGCGCTTTTAAAGCGGCTTAGCAACTCGGAAATTACGTTTGCCGATGCCGTCGGCGAATATTCGCAGCAAGCGTACTCCGATGAAACGGGAAAACTCCGTAGCAACTACGGTTATCAAATTGAGAAAATGCTTTCCGACCCCGCAGAACTGTCAAAGATTACGGAACTTGCCGCCGATTCGACAAGCGAAGCGGTGCAAACGTCGATAGGTTTTTCAATCTTTCACGCGGACGGAGATGCCGTTCAGCCGGATTTTGAAAATGAAGACACAATCAAAGCGGTTTACAATTATCTGACTTCCTATGAATTCGGAAAAATTGAAGATTACTATACGCAGAAAGCAAAGGACTTTGCCGATGCCGTCAAAGCAAATGGGTTTGACGCCGCGTGCGCGCAATTCGGACTTACGAACAATGAGATTCCGGCGTTTCCGATAAACTACGGCAATCTTTCAGTACTTACGCGCCTTGATACGGGCGTACAGGGACTGTATACGGCGTCAACCGACGAGAAATTCTTAAAAACGGCGTTTTCGCTGAAGATCGGAGACGTTTCCGAGCCATTGGTGATGGGGCGTAACGTCGTCGTCATTCAATATGCCGCTGCACAGTCGTCTGACGATGAGCCTATTCCGGCAGAAGCGCTGACCGACGAACTTGAAAATTACGATTCCCGTTCCGCTCAGTCCGCCTTGATGGCAAGTCCCAAATTGGAAAACAACGTGCGCGAAGTCTTTGACAAACACATGAGAAATAATTAATTCCTGCATGGCGCAGTCTCAAGAAAACAACCCCTGTCTGGCAGAAACAGCACAGGGGTTTTCCGTTAAATACAAAGGGCGTTTTCTCTATTCAAAATACAATCCGCAGGCGGCAATTTTACGCGCGGTTTCCCAGTTGCAGGTTTTGCCAGATACGCTGATTTTGTGCTGCTCGCCGTGTCTTTGTTACGGCGTTCAAGAGTTGGCGGCGGCTCTGCCGGAAAACTGTCTGCTTGTCGGCTGCGAGCGCGACGAGCGGCTTTTTTCTTTTGCGCAAAAGTATGCGCGCAATCTCGAATGCCGCAAAAGCGGCGGTTTTGCCTTTCCGAATCCGAAAGATTTGTATTCCCTGCCCAAAAACATAAACAAATACGGCGAAAAAAATTTTTACGGCGGACGCTCAAGTTTTTTTAAGCGTACGCTCCGGCTGGACTTCAGTGCGGGCGCCGCTTTGCATTCGGATTTTTATTCCGACTTGTTTCGAGCGGTGCAGGATTCTATCGGCAGATTTTGGAAAAACAGGCTGACGCTTATAAAATTCGGGCGGCGGTACAGCAGAAATTTCTTTTTGAATTTATCGAAAACCGCGTTTTCCTGCGCGCTGCCGGTGATTCGGAAACCGATTTTGGTCGCCGGTGCCGGAGAAGGGCTGGAACGCACGGCGGCGGAACTTTTGCATGACGAACGCTTGAGAAAATCGTTTTTTATCATTGCGGTAGACGCTGCCGTCCCCGCGCTCAAAGAGGCGGGCATTGCGCCGGACGCGCTCGTCTGCGAAGAAAGTCAGAGCGTTATTGCCGGCGCGTTTGCGGGCTGCAAAAATGCGTGCGGGTATGCGTTCCTTTCGCTATCGTCGTGTTATAACAGCGCGGCGTTTGCGGCAAAAAAGTCCTGTTTTTACGCGACGGAGTTTGAAGACCGCGCCTTTATCCGCCGTCTCCGCGATACGGGTGTGCTGCCGCCGCTCATTCCGCCGCTCGGCTCCGTGGGACTTTCCGCGCTCTATCTTGCCGCCGAACTCCGCGCCGATTCCGCCGTTCCGATATTCGTTACGGGACTTGATTTTTCATATTCGATTGGAAAAACGCACGCGTGCGGCAGTTTTCACGACAGGATAAAGCGCAGCCGCGCGAACCGTTTGCATTATATGGAAAATTTAAGCGCGGCGTTTGCGCCCGATGCGCAAAAGATTGCCGGAAAAGACAGGCGCGGCGTTGTAAGCACGCTTATTCTTTTGGAGTACGCGCGGATTTTTAAGGCGTATTTTTCCAGTCGACTGGAAAATTGCTTTGATGCGGGATTATGCGGACTGGATTTAGGTTTGCCGCGGCGTTCTTTGAAATGCGCGGCAGATACGGCGGACGATTTCAAACAACCGCAGGACGGCGGACATGATCAAGCCGCCTGCAGTGCGGGCGTTTCCCAAAAAGAGCGGCTGCTCGACCATTTTACGCAGGAAAAAGCCGCGCTTGAACGGCTCAAGTTGATTTTCACCGGAGAAGCGGCGCTTGCGGAACAAAATGCGAATGCGGAAATAGAAACTATTTTGAGCGCGCGCGAATATCTTTTTTTGCATTTCCCCGACGGGACAAAGCCGCGCCTCGACGCGGACTTTTTAAAACGCGTGCGCACGCAGATTGATTATTTTCTAAAAATATTTGGTATCTGCATACGGAATTTGCAAAACGGCTGAACGGCGTTTGCCCTTGCGGGACGCCATCGTTTCCGCTTTAGTTTTCCGCGCCGCACACGCAAGTCAGTCCGCAAAGATATTCATATCAAAGTCGTTGTAAAATTGTATACGTGAATGTTTGCGATCCGTTTTATTTCCTGCCACGATGACGCGCTGAAATCGTCGTACACGGCAGCGGTGCAAAACCCCGCGTTTACGGCAGTGCGGACGGGCGTAAGCAAGTCTTCAAAAACGACGGTTTCGCTTTCCGGAAGTTTAAGCGAGCGCGCCGCTTCTTGGTAAATGAGCGGTTCGTCTTTTGCAGTCCCCAGTTCCCCGCAGGTAAAAATTGCGTCCGCAAGTTCAACAATGCCGAGCCGCTTGAGCGCGGGCATAAAAAGGCTCCGCTCCGTTGCGGTGGCAATCGCGCATGTTACGCCGCGCGCTTTAAGCGACTGCAAAAACTCTTTTGCGCCCGCTTTCGGCATAACCGCATGCGCGTAGCCGTCTGCAATCACTTCGTTAAGCCCTGCGATAATTTCCTGCGCAGAAAGTTCGGGCAGGTAGTTGCGCCGTATAAAATCTGCGCTTTCTTTCATATTCAAGTCGACGATGCGTTCGGAAAATCCCTCCTCCGCCTGCACGCCGCGCTTTTTCAGATACAAAGTCCCGATGTCGTACCACATTCCCATCGAATCAAGGAGCGTGCCGTCCATGTCGAAAATCGCGCCTTTCTTTTTCATCCAATTCCCCCGCATTCCGGCAGCGGCATTTTACGGCGACGGCAGTCCCTCGTTATTCCGATTTTTCAAAATCAACAGACTGACTATTCGCCGCGCTGCCGAATTCTAGTCCCGTTCAAGTTCGGCAAATTTATCCTGCACGGAAAGCGCGTACTGCGTCTGCGTCGCAAGCCGCTGGGCAAGCATTTTGCTTAAAAAAATGCCGTAATTCGGATTTTTCCGAATGAGCAGGAGAAAGGCGTTCTTCGGCACTTTGATAAGACGGCACTTGCCCACAGCAACGACAGTCGCCGTCCGCCGGTCGTTGAGCAAAAACGCCATCTCGCCGATGAACATATCGCTCGGCGTGAGGACGGTTGCAAGTTTTCCGTTGACATAGACTGCAAACATTCCTTCCACGATAAAAAAGAGGTCGTTCGACATATCGTTTTCGCGGCAAATCACCTGCTTGTCTTTATACTCGATGGTGTCAAACGGCTTCATGATGCCCGGAATCGTATTCGTCGCGTTCCGGAGGTTTGCAATGGCGAACGTAACTTCGTTGCCTTTTTCGTTGTAGGCAAGTTTTTTGACGGAGCCTGCGCTCATAAAAATCCCGCGTCCGTGCATGTCAGTCCCTGCGTCGCTGTCAATGTGGCTTTTCCAGTCGAAGCCGTCGCCGTCGTCCTTTATCCTGAACGCCGACATTTTATTTCTGATTAAATACGAAATATGGACTTTGCGGTCTTTGTATTTGGGATCCGCCGCGCGCCGCGCAATCATGCCGAGCATATCGCCGCCTTCTTCCATACATTTCGACTTTTCTTCAAAGGTGATTCCGAGATTGCCGTGCTCGACCGCGTTCGTCAAAAGCTCCATGAGCGTCATTTGCAGCGAATAGCGTCCGTCGTCGGAAATGCGATTTGTGTTGTACAGGTAACTGACTAAAAAATTCGTGTAAAAACGCAAGTCCATCGGGTCGTTGCCGCAGATAAAGCCCCCCGACTCTCTGCCGCTGATTCCGTCTTGAAAACCGCGCGTGTATAAAAACTGTTGATTTTGATACAAAATGCGCAATAGGCGCGGGAAATGCTGCTCAAAGTCGGATTTTTTGAGAATGGACAGCATATTGGTGTCTTTTAATTCTTCAATCTCGTGGACTTGCTTTGCGTCTCTGCAGACTGCGATAATACCGCCGTAATGGAGCCATGCGTCGTTATGAATGGTTGCAATGAGTTTTGTGCAGTCGATGCTGCTTGACGTGTAGTCGAGCACTTTAATTTCAGGAAACTCGAATGAAATAAGGTTCGCCGCGCTTTCAGTGTCGCGAGCGGCTTCCGCGCAAAAGGTATCCGCGTAGTTTTTTGCCGCTTCCGTAACCGTTTTTATAATTTTTTCATCCGCCGATGCCGCAAGTATTTTTTTCATGTTGCCGCGGCTCCTAAACCGCCTGAGAAAATCTAACATATTTTCGGTTTGTTGGAAATACGAAAGAAATCCGTAATTTGAAATTGGTAAGGCGGAATTGGAAATTATCGGGCAGCAAAAAGAGTTTTGAAATGGTACGACGGCGTTCAGGAGCGCGAATATTTTGTCTTGCTGCCCCTTGAGTTAGACATTCCGTTCTCTATGAAACCCGTTCCGAAACTTCCGTTTCAAAACAGGTTCATTGAAATACGACGTTCAAAATCGCGCTGTTTGTGCGATTTTGAACTTGAAGTTCCGTGCTGTAACGAAGTTATCGCACGGAGCCGCTGAACTTGGGACGGGCGGGGCGGTCTTCGGCTGTGTTTACGCGCACGCGACGGCCGTCAACTTCCTTTCCGTTCATCTCATTGATTGCGTTTTCCGCTGCTGAATCGTCGGAAAACTCTACAAATCCGAATCCCTTTGACTGCTGCGTCATTCTATCGTAAATGACAACCGCGGATTCAATTTCTCCGAAATTTGAAAAAACGCTTCTCAGCGTTTCTTCCGTTGTGGCGTAATTCAAATTGCCAACATAAACTTTTTTGGACATACCATTCCTCTTGCCGTTGCGGCGCATAATTTGCTGATGCCAGCTGCTATCTTAGTTTCCAGAATACCGTACCGGAAAAGTCCGTACCAATCGGCAATGGGTTTGAGGGAACAAGACTGAATGCAAAGTAGTCGAAAGTATTGCGATTGTCAAGTTATAAAAAACACGGAATTCCGCATACGGTTACAGTCGAAGAGCGTTAAAAATCTTCCATAATACTACGGAATTTTTGAATTTGCGCGCGTCTCCAATCGCCGTAATTGCACTTTTTCAGAAATAAATTGTATAATCGCTCCGAATCCAACTATGCGGATTGGGAGGACTTTTATGATATTCCGTCTTATTACGACAATTATCGCGATGGTCGCGCTTGCTTTTTTTGTCGGCTTTAATCTTGAAAACAAATGCGACGTGAATATCATCTTTTACACGTTCAAACAGACGCCCGTATTTTTTACTATTATCATTTCATTTGTCATCGGCGTGATTTTTACGCTGCCGTTTGCTTTCATTCATCGTTCGGCGGCAAAGAACAAAGAAAAACAGCGGCTGCAAAAAAAGGAATTCAAACTGGGAAAGCGACATACAGTAGAGTCCTCGCCGGACGCGGGCGGAATGCAGGACGCTCCTGCTGACGCGCACATCAATCCTTCCGTTCCGGACTCAAACGAATAATGATGAAAAAAACGTTTTTTACATTCTTAACGCTTTTTTGTGCAGTCGGTCTGTATGCGCAAAACCTTACGGCAAAACAAATTAGAAACACCGCCTTAGCAAAGGGGAACGCGCAGGAAACGCTTGAATATGTGAAGGCGCAGATTTTGTCCGTAAAAGATGAAAAGGAAAAGCGCGCCGTCTACGTGTTTTTGGGGAGTTTGCAGGAAAATCTTGCGCTGTACAAGGACGCGGCGGCGTCTTACGTTGCGGCGGCGGGCATTGCGGGTTCCGACGCGGAGGGAATGCCCAAAAAGACGAATCCTCAACTTGTCATCGACGCGGCGCGCTGTTCGCTGAACGCAGGCGACTGGGAAAGCGCCGACCGTTATTTGAATTCTTCCGTGCGCAATTCCGCAAACGAGACTATTCAAGCCTACATAAAATTATATGAGCAGTGGAGCGCGCTCTGCCGCGCAGAAACGATTGAAGATACGGCGGACGCGGCGGCGGTTCTGCAATCGTATTTGGCGGCGCCTGAGATGAGCGGCGTAAAGCCCGCGCTGCTTTTTACGCTGTGGTACATAACCGGCGAGCCAAAATACGCTTCCGCGCTTAAAACGGAGTTTCCAAAGTCGCCTGAAGCGGGCATTGTAAAAGGAAAAACGCTGCTTTTGCCGTCCCCCTTTTGGTATTTTGTGCCGCACAAGGAAGCGGGCGGCGATACCGCCGTTTCCGCGCCGGAAAAAGCGCCCGCAGCCGTCGCAAATGCGGAGCCGGAAGAAACAAAAACTGCCGCCGGAAAAAAAGCGGCGAGAAAATTACAACTCGGACTGTTCCGCAGCAAGGAAAATGCGCTTGCCTTTACGAACAAAGTAAAAAGCGACGGCTTTAGCGCGTATATTCAAGAAGAGACGCGCGAAAGCGGAACGACATATTATCTGGTTTTGGTGGACGAAAGCGCAGGCGGCGGCGTTGCCGATAAACTCAAGTCAGCAGGATACGAGTCCTATCCTGTGGTTCAGCAGTAATGAAACCGGCTCCGAAAAAGATATTTCCAAACCGGAGTAATATAATAGAAGAAAATAAGCGCGCCGGAGAGCGTAAAAGCGTTTCCGGCGCGCTTTGCGTTTTGCAGAAGGTTATTCCGCGGGCGTCAATAAACTTTTAAAATCTCGGCGAGTTTGTCGCGCCCGATAATTTTCATAAAACTTGCAAGGCGCGGTCCCTGATTTTTTCCGATGAGCGCTTGATACATCGCGGTGAATAAGGCTTTCGGTTGGATGCCTAAGCCTGTCGCAATGTCGTAAATCTTTTGTCCGAGCGTTTTTTCATCCAGTTCATCGACGAGAGGAACGCAGTCTTTGCAGACGAGACGGACGGCGTCCAAATCCGTTCCCGTCAGTTCCGCCTTGCTTCCGTCTTGACGCAGAGAAAACTTAAATTCTTCCGGCGCGCACTCGTTTACCCAAAACCACGCGCATTCGGCGCGGCGGCGGAGACAGTCGACCTGTTCGGACTTTACGTCGCCGAGCGAGGAAATGACTTTATCTATATCGCCGGAATAAGTTTGCAGAAGAGTCGTCAGCATTCGGAAGCCGATTTGATACGGCATGACGGACGGCATTTTATCGTCAATCTGCGACAGAATATAAATTCGCTTTTCTTTGCTGAAATGTTCGTCGTCCTTTGCTTTTTGCAGTCCCCACGCAATCCGCTCGGTCGTGTCGTAGTCCTCGTAGGTTTTGAGAACGTCCAAGTCGAAACTGATGGCAAATTCCGTGTTGGGGCGCGTGCCTGCAAAAATGTAGCGGAGCACCTCCGGCTGATAGACTGCAAGCGCGTCGGGAAGCGCAACGACGCGCCCTTTGGATGAGGACATCTTGCCCGGCAAGCCTTTGAGCGTTACAAAGTCGTAGCGCATGGTGATGGGCGCCTCCCAGCCGTACACTTTTTTGGAAACGAGTTTTGCCGTGTCGTAGGAGCCGCCCGGCGATATGTGGTCTTTCCCGCCCGGCTCAAAGACGACTTTTTCTTCGTTCCAGCGCATAGGCCAATCGACTCTCCAGCCGAGTTTTATTCCTTTGAATGTGCGGATATCGACTGTTTCGCGGCTGCCGCACTCGCATTGATAACTTACGTTCCATTCCCCGTCGTAATCGAGAATTTCCGTCGTGTCTTTATTGCATGCGCCGCAGAAAATGGAAACAGGCCAATACGCGTCGCTTTCCGTCATTTTGTGCTGCTCGTCGCGGTACTCGTTGAGGCATTCTTTGATGAGCGCGCGGTTTTGCAGCGCTTTTTTCATGCCGTCAGCGTACCGGTTTGCGCGGTAGCGTTCCGCTTGATACAGGAATTCGGGGAAAATGCCGACGCGCGGAAGTTCCGTTTCTATATCGACTTCATGGTGGCGCGCGTAATTTTCGTTGCGCAAAGTTGTGTCCGGCACCATCGTGATGGGATAGCGGAGATATTTTTCAAGCGTTTCCGGCTCCGGCATATTCGCCGGCACTTTGCGGAACACGTCGTAGTCGTCCCACGAATAAATAAAGCGCACGTTTTTGCCGCGCGCGCGCAAAGCCCTCACAACAAGGTCGACTGTAATTATTTCGCGGAAGTTGCCGATGTGCACGGTTCCCGACGGCGTAATGCCTGACGCGCAGGTGTAAAGCGGCAGGTCGCCCTTTTCGCGGATAATCTGCTCCGCCATCCGGTCAGCCCAGTGGAGAAGCGTTAAATCTTTTTTTGTATCACGTAAATCCTTAGACATGGCGGCATTATATTAAAAAGGGGCGGGCGTTGCAAACTTACGCAATGAGGGAATGCGTAATATTAATTCGTGATTACGCATTCCTAATCCTCCATTATTCTATCCCAGCAGCGTTTCCAGTTCTCCGACCATGCGCGCAAACTCGTCGAGTGCGGCTTGGACGGGAGCGGGGCTTTCCATGTCGACGCCTGCCATGCGCAGCGATTCAATCGGATAGCGGGAACCACCGGATTTAAGAAAGTTGAAATAGTCTTCGCGCTCGGTTTTTCCGCCTTCGGTAACGCGGCGGGCAAGCGCAAGGGATGCGGAAATTCCGGTCGCATATTTGTAGACGTAGAATGCGCTGTAAAAATGCGGGATGCGGAGTCCTTCCATGTCGCTGTTGGATTCAAAGCGCATTTTTTCGCCGAAGTACAGAACTAAAAGTTCGCGGTAAATTTTACGCAGCAATTCGGCGGAAAGGGGCGTTCCGTTTTCAACAAGTTCGTGAGCCTTCAATTCGAATTCCGCAAACATCGTCTGCCGGTGTAAGGTCGCAAGGATGTCGCCTGCCCGCGTCGCAAGCAGATACGCTTTTACGTCGTCGTTTTGCGCATTCTTCAAAAGGTGACGGAACAGCAATTCCTCATTGAACGTGGACGCGACTTCCGCCTCGAAAATCGTGTAGTTGTATTGCATGTACGGATTGTTGTGCACGGAATACCAACTGTGCATGGAGTGCCCGCCCTCGTGCGCCATCGTGAACACGTCGCGGAGAACGTCCTCCTTGTAATTGAGGAGAATGTACGGGTCTCCCTTGTAGACGCCGCTTGAAAAAGCTCCGCTCCGCTTGCCTTTGTTTTCGTAGCGGTCTGCCCAGCCGTGCAAAAGCCCGTTGCAGAGTCTGTCCGTATACTCGCTTCCCAGCGGCGCAAGGGCAGCGCGGCAAAGTTCTACCGCGTCTTCGTACGGCGTGCGCATTTTTACGCTTTTTACGAGCGGAACGTATACGTCGTAGTGGCGCAATTCATCTACGCCCAAAACGCGGCGGCGCAATTCGTAATATTTATGGAGCGTTCCAAGGTTTGCATGAACGGTGTCGATTAAGTTTTTGTATACGCTGACCGGAACTTTGTCGCGAAACAAAGCCTTTTCAACGCAGGACGAATAGCCGCGCGCGCGCATTTCAAACACGTCGTCATTCACTTGGCCGGCGTAAAGGGACGCAAGCGTGTGCTGATGACTTTCAAACGCGGCGTAAAACTTTTTGTAGGCGTTTTCGCGGATGGAGCGGTCAGGATTATCCAAAAACACACTGAATGTAGACTGCGTAAGTTGCTGTTCTTCGCCGTTTACATTCACGGAGCCGAAAACCATGTCGGTATTCGTGAGGGAGGAAAACGCTTTGTCCGCCGTTCCCGCGCTTTCGCTTTGCAGCGAGAGAATGCGCTCTTCTTTTTCGCTTAAAATATGCTCTTTAAGGCGCAACAGTTTTTGGATAAATATGCGGTAATCATCGAAGTCGGACTTTTCTATCCACGCGCGGATTTTTTCATCGGGAATCACCTGCAATTCCGGCGAAAAAAAACTGGTTTCCGCGCTGAACTTCGTATACGCCATCTGCGCGCGCCCCACTTTGTCGAGCGAGGCGGCATTGCTTTCATCGGCGGAAAATTGCAAGCCCGCATAATTGTAAACCGCTTCAAGATTTTTATCCGCTTCTTCCAAAGCTTTCAGCGCCGTAAGCAGATTTTCAGGGGACTGCCCAAGCGTTCCCTTGCACGCCGCCGCTTTTTTTGTAAGCCCGTCTTGACTTTTCAGCGCGGCTTCCCATTCATCATCATGCGCGAACAGGGAGGATAAATCCCACATATCGCTCTTATTAACGTCTTTTCTTTCCGGAATAGTTTTTGTAGCCATGCCGCATTATAGTAGGAAGGGAAACGGGGTTGCAAGCAGGGGACGTGCGGCTGCAGTCGAAAGGGGGAATGGAATTACGCCGCGGAGAGAAGAGAAGTAATTCCGTTGCTGCGGGAGTGTCTTTCCCTTGTCGATAGATTTTAAAATAAAAAACATTTGCATTATTTGTAATCAGGCTATAAAATTATTTCAAGAACATTAAAAGTCGTGGAGTTGATACCAATGTTGAAAATCAATGTGTTCTTACCCCCCCCCCCCCCCCGAACGGACGTAGTTTCCGCACAGCTGATAATTCTTTCTATTGGAAAACATTATCCCGTCCGTCCTTGCGCAATACCGTCGTATCTTTTTTCCAACCGGCGCGCAGCGGCAATGCGGAAACATTGTTTCAACTGCACAAATCAAACGCCGCACGATTCACTTCGCGGGCACCTCCTGCTGGCGGTGAAAACAGAAGTTTGAACGATACAATGGAGTTTCCGCCAGCACAAGTTTGCTAAAAGCAAACTTGCAGGAAATGCAGTCTGACGGTGGGCGGTGAAAACGATGCTTGAATGTCATGACGGAGTTGCTGCCCGCACGAGTTTCGCTAGCGCAAAACTCGCAGAAAATGGAGAGGCATTCCCTGCCCCGTAATGCAGTAGACGACATGGAAAAAGGGCGTTTCCAGTCGTGCTGCGTCGGCAGGTGGAAAGAGAGAGTGAAAAAATATAAGGAGTTTTAGAATGGCACAACGGTTTTCTTTAAAGAACAAATTGGTTTTGATTTTCGGCGCGCTTATTGCAGTCGCTTCATTGATAGAAGGATTTTTTGCAATTCACATTTCACGGAATGCCGTAACGGAAAAAGTCGGAACGCACCTGACCGATAAAGCGGAAGACGTTGCGGAAATTATCGACGGACGAATAACGTCGTTTTTTCAATATTTGGAGGGAATTGCCCGAATGCCTGAGTTTCAGGATCCAAACGTGCCTTTTTCTGAAAAGCGGGACTTTTTGCGGCTTGAAGTTGAGCAAAACGATGTTTTGTCTGAGGCGTCCATCACGGATCCGCAAGGCAATATGTATCATAATTTGCGGGATGACGTTTCTAATATCCGCGATATCGAATGGTTCCGGACGGCGCTCAACGGCGGAAAATTTTTTATGGAACCGTACAATTCGCGCGGTACCGGCAAACTGGTCGTTACATTCGCCATTCCCGTTTATGACAATAACCGCTCCGTTATCGGAGTTTTAGCCGCCGCAACTTCCGCCTCGTGGCTTTCGGCGCAGATTACGGATATTGTCGTCGGGAAGACGGGGTATTGCTACGTCCTTGGGCGGACTGGAAATATTGTTGCGCACCATAACTCGGAGCTGGTTGAAAAACACACAAATGCCGTCGAACTGGCGAAAAGCGATTCTTCTTATGCGGAGCTGGCGTCGCTTATTCAAACGGCGTTCAAGTCCGACAAAAGCGCCGTCGGTTATTACAATTATAAAGGAAAACAAAATATCGCTGCCTTTGCGCGAATTAAAAATGTCCAGTGGGAGGTGATTATAACCGCTCCCAAAAACGAATTTTTAGGCACGGTCAACGCATTGCGCGTTTCCATGTTTATCATCGGCGGCGTGATTCTCGTGATTGCGGTCGCCGTTGTCTTTCTAACGGCGCGCGCAATCATCAAACCCATTCAAACGACTGTCTCAGCATTACGGAACATCGCGCAAGGCGAAGGCGACTTGACGGTGCGGCTCCCCGTAACAGGAAATGACGAAATTACGGACTTGTCCGAATACTTTAACCAAACGATTACAAAAATCGGCGACTCTATACGCGCAGTCGGAGCCAGCAGCAAGGTGATGGAAGGACTTGGCGAGGAACTTTCCTCCGACATGACGGAAACTGCGAGCGCAATCAACGAAATCTCCTCGAATATCGACGGCGTCAAGCAGCAGGCGATGACGCAGGCGGCAAGCGTTAC
>JBQNBN010000072.1:0-14698 GCA_052169915.1 Treponema sp. | reverse complement strand
CACTCGGCAGTTGTTTGAGCATGGAAAACAATTCCGCTCCACGGAACGGCGGAACATTTTCCAACAAAAATTAACGTATTGCATAATGAAACATGCAAAAGGAGACAATATGAAAGCGAATAAGTTGATTACGGCGACAGGCGTTCTGGTCGCGCTGCTTGGAACGGCGGTTATGATAGCAGGGTGCAAACCTAATGCTAAGGAGGACGAGACGCCGGAATACAAAAAAGAAGAACTTTCCCTGAAATTCAAAAACGAAACATCGACTTCGTGCTATGTTGAAATAGAAGGCAACGCCTCTATGATAGAAACAATAATCTTTACTTGATGTTAAAAACTATATTCCGTTTACCCGTGTTATCAAAACTGAAATACCGGCAAACAGCGAGCGCACTATTACGGTAAAAAATGTTGTTACAAGTGTAGATTATAAAGGGAAAACTTATATGTATGTTCCGTCATTTGGAATAACAGCATATACCGATGCGACCGGCTATGAAAAAAATGAACAGAGATTCAATAGCGCAACAAAAGACGAACATACACAGGGCACGTTTAAACTGCAAGAAGGAACCGTAACCCATTATGAAAGCGGACATGCAGTAACAAAGAAAATCATAAAAATTGATTACGTAAACTAACCATACAACTCGGTGCTAAACTGCGTTCGCTGCTCCCTGTTTACCCTACCGAATGTTCCGTGCGGCGAAGTAAACGGGGCAAACCACAATAAAGCAACGGGAATACAAAACGGTTTTGCTGCTTGGTTACGCTTCCCCCATCACAGCTTGCCCTCTCTCCCACCATCCTCTATACTCCCCCACGATGACAGACTCCGAACTCCGCAATTTTATTCTCCAAAAACTCTTTGCGTTGCAGGACGTAAAATACCGCGATTTTAATTCCTCTTTAATTCCGAATATCGATGCCGGTACGATGATCGGCGTACGCGTTCCCGCTCTTCGTACACTTGCAAAGGAGCTGTTTATAAAAGTCGACTGTCGGCAGTACCTCAGACTTCTTCCCCATCGTTATTTTGAAGAGAACATGCTCCACGCTTTTATGATTTGCCGCCTCACGGATTTTGACGAGTGCCTCGCTGCCACGGAGGGCTTTCTTCCGCACATCGATAACTGGGCTGTTTGCGATACGTTTTCGCCGCCGGTTTTCAAAAGACAGCCGGAAAAGCTGTTGCCACATATCAAACGCTGGCTCAAGTCCGAAAAGCCGTATACCGTGCGTTTTGCAATCGGAATGCTCATGCAGCATTTTTTGGACAAAAACTTTGCGCCTGAGTACCTTGAACAAGTCGCGTCCGTTACGTCCGCCGAATATTACGCGAACATGATGCGCGCATGGTATTTTGCGACCGCGCTCGCCAAACAGTATGAAAGCGCAATCATATATATAGAAGAAAATCGACTGGATAGATGGACTTGCAACATGACGATTCGAAAGGCGAGAGAAAGCCGCCGTATCAGCGCAGAGACGAAACGCTATTTATTAGAATTCCGCAAGAAAATTCCTGCAAAAAATAAGATGCGCACACAGACAAGCCGCAATGCCGAACCGTCGGAAAACTAATCTCCGTTGCCGACATTCCCCTGTCCTTACTGCGGAGTTAAAGCATAGGCAACTGCGTCCCCGCCGCAGAGAAAATCGCTGCGCCAGTGCAGAAACGAAGCGTTATCTGCCCGTCTTCCGCAACAAAATCTCTGCAAAAAAACAAGGCGCGCGCGAAAGTATGCCGTAAAACATCGCCGCCCCCAAAAACAAAACTCCGTTACCCGCAGTCCCACGCCGTCCGAAACGCCATTCCGTGAAGTCAAAGCTCAGTCTCCTGCATTCCTTTCGCTGCTATTACAACATACAAGCAAGTCTGCCGTGTCTGCACTTCGTTAACAATGAAAGATGTCGTTCCGGAAATGCCGGTAAATCATGTGTCGCCCGCGTTGACGCGGCAGTCGGGCGCGGCTTTCTTTCCGTTCAGTTTGATAAGTCCCTTGCGGATTGCGCCGTACAGCCCCGAAAGATTTTGTTCGGGAATGAAACGCCGTATAATCTTATCGAGCCGTCTGCCGTCGTCGTCCGCGCCCGCCGTAAAGTCAGAAAATGTCATAGCGCGCATTATGACGGAATTTAGGGAAATGTGCAGACGGAAAACCGGTTCTGTCTTTCAACCTCATTTTCCCGTCCGCATCGCCCCAAACACATCTTCTTACAAGTTTACCGTATGGCAAACTTGCCGCGGACGGAAAACAGGTTATGTCTGTCAAACATCGTTCTCCGCCGTCCGCTCCCGCGCCGTAAGATTGTCTAAAAAAGCCTGCCTAAAAACCGATAATGAAGCATGAAACTCTCAAATAAACCGAATATTGCTGCCGGCGTTTTTTTGCTCGTCTTGTCGGCATTTTTTTCCATTGCATTTATGCTGCAACTGCTTGATTTCGGAAGTTTTGGACGCGGAAATCTCTTTTTTTTTACCGGAAAAATGCTTTCATCGGTGTACGGCTTTTCAAGTGCGCTCATTCCGCTCTTTCTCCTCGCTGCCGCCCTCTCGTGCTTTGCCTCAACCTGGACAGTCAGACGCTCGGTCGGACTTTTAAGTGCCGTCGTTCCGTTTTTTACGTCGGCAGCCATCGAAAAAATCTGCCGCGCCCTCTATAACGGCGCCTCCCCGTTTTTTGAAGTAAAAATCGCGCTGACGCTTGCAGTAGGACTTGCGCTCATCGTCATCGAATTCCTTGCAGCGCGGCTTTTCGCGGATAAAATCGCCGCATCCCCCGCTTTCAAAGAGAATTTTCCCGATTTTGAAGAGCGCGGCGAAGATGTCGAGGCAAAACCTCATCGCTTGTGGAATTTAAATCTTTTCCGAACCAATACGAAAGACTCCTCCAAACGCGAACCTGAAAGTCAGCAAGCCGAAGCCGAAGAGCAAACAACAGGAATTACAATCGCCCCCGAAGAACAATCGATAGGAATTCACTCTGACAGTCAAACTGCAAGAGACGCGGAGGAAACGCAGACGGCAGCAGAGCCTGCCAGCGTGACTGGAAAAGACGCGTCGGAGCCTAAAGACAGCGCAGTTCCGGTCAATGAGCCCGTGCAGGAAAAAGATGACCCGTTTGCAGGCGTTTTCGACGGACTTGAGCAGCCGACGCCTGAAACCGTCATTACAAAAGAAGAATACGCGGCTCTTACAACGCCGGTTGAAGTCGTTTCGCAGGAAAAAGCGGAAGATGAAGACGCCGCGGAAGAAGAAAACGAAATTGAAGAACTTGAATGGCCGGACGCCTATCAAATAAAAGCGCAGGCAGGCAATCCCGATGAGACGACGGATGCGTTCGCTGCGGAAGACGACTTTATTCCGCCTGAAGCGGACAGTTATTTTGACGAAGAGGAGCCTGATGTTTCCGACGAAGGAGAAAGTCCGTACAGCGATCGCATTGAGCCGGACTTTGTAACGGAAGATGAACTTGCCCCCTTTTCCGCTTCTCCAATCGAGTCCGAACAAAATGCCGCTTCCCCCGCTGAATATCTTGCTTCCGAAAAGCCCGTTTTGACCGACCCGTATGCAGACGGTCAGGACGCGGCGGTTTTTAAGCATATCCAAGAGCAAGAGCGCAGAGACCGTTCCGATGATGAAGCGTGCTTTACGGAACTCCGGCCGCCGCTCCCGCCGGAGCCGCATAACGCCGGTCAAGAGCCGGAAACCGCCGTGGACGTAAAAAAAAACGACTGTGGGCATGGAAACGACCGCGCAGAACTTGATCCCGACTTTTTCGACATCGATATGAATGCCGAAACGCAGGACGAACTTGAAGCGCGGGCGCAAACCGATAAAATTCAGTTTCAGATTTCGTCGGACGTGTTTGCGGACATGGAAGCCGACGCCCTGCAGGAAGTGTTAGCGGAACAAAAGACGCAGAACCGCTCAGGCGATATACGACAGGAATACACGGACGCCCACGCGCGAACGGACTTTACGCAGCCCGCACAAAGAAGAGCGCAAAACGTCTCTGCGCGGAACAACACCGCCGGCAACGATACAAGACCGGCCTCCGTAGATATGCATGCAATTCCCGAACAAAGCGCGGAAACGCAGTCCCGCGGACAAGCGGCGTCCGCTTTGGCGCAGACTCCATACGTTGACGCACTATCCCGCGGGAACGAAAGTATAGACAGCTCTGAAGACGAGGCTTTTTATAAAACGGAGCAAGCGGAGATGGAAACGGCATCCGGCGCGGCGGAGACGGGACAAGAGACAAAAGCCGTTCCGCGGCAAGGCGAAGAGACGGAGACGGGGCGGTATCAAGATGAAACGCCGCCGCACAGGAAAGCCGCGCCCATTGACGGCAGCAGCGTTTCTTCCGCACCGCAGACAGAGCCGCCGCATTTTGAAAACGCAGTTTCCGCCGCGGCAGCGTCTCAGGCAAACGAGGCGCCCGCGCATGAAGAAACGTATATCACCGTCCGCCCAAGCGCGCTTTCTGAAAACAACGCGTCCATTCCCCGCGAAGAATCCGCGTTCCGTCCCGCTACCGAGAACGCCGCTTCGTTTCCCCGCGCCGCCGAGCCGATGTATACCGTTTCAAAGACAAGCGGCGGCGCAGGGCAGTCATCCTTATATATGGAAGAAAACGAATGCGAAGACAGTCAGCCGTTTACAGTCGATGAGAGTGCAGAAGACGCGCGGACGGCAGAGCCCGGCTTCCGGCACAGCGGCGTCGTTCCCAAACCGCCGTACAGCGTTCCGTCCGACCTTTTAACGGCGTTCAGGGACGACCAATATTGGATTATCGACGATGAAACGAAGGCGGACGCGCGCAGACTGAAAAGCACGCTCAACGAATTCCGTATTGAAGCGGAAATCATCGGCATAAAAAAAGGCCCCGTCGTAACGATGTTCGAACTTTTGCCCGCGCACGGCGTAAAATTGAGCAAAATCGTAACGCTGCAGGACAATATTGCCCTCAGGCTCGCGGCAAGTTCCGTGCGTATCGTCGCTCCTATCCCCGGACGCGCGGCAGTCGGCATTGAAGTGCCGAACAAAAAGCGTTCGATTGTCAGTTTCCGCGAAATGATTGAACAGGATTTGCCGGAATTCAAGTCGATGTCTATTCCAGTCGTCTTGGGAAAAGATATTTTGGGAAAACCGCAACTTTTAGACCTTGTCAAAACGCCGCACCTTTTGATTGCGGGCGCGACCGGAGCGGGAAAATCCGTGTGCGTCAACAGCATGATTCTTTCGATTTTGTACAAACGCCCGCCCGAACAAGTCCGGCTTATTCTCATTGACCCTAAAATCGTCGAACTCAAACTCTACAACAATATTCCGCATTTGCTGACGCCGGTTATCACGGAATCCAAACGCGCGTTCCAGTCGCTGCAATACTGCCTGTGCGAGATGGAGCGGCGTTATTCGCTGCTTGACGGTATGGGCGTGCGCGATATTACCAGTTACAACACGCGCATCCGCGAGCGCAATATCTGCACGGAAAAACTGCCGTACATCGTCGTGATTATCGATGAATTTGCGGACTTGATGGCGACGACCGGCAAGGAACTTGAATCGACGGTGGCGCGTCTTGCGGCTATGAGCCGCGCAGTCGGCATTCATCTGGTGCTTGCGACGCAGCGCCCTTCAATCGACGTGATAACGGGACTGATTAAGGCGAATATTCCGAGCCGCATTGCGTTTATGGTCGCCTCTAAGATGGACAGCCGCATTATCATTGACCAAGTGGGCGCGGAAATGCTGCTCGGAAAGGGCGATATGCTTTACGCAAGCGCGGCGGATCCCTTCCCCGTGCGCATTCAAGGGACTTTTGTCAGCGATACCGACGTTGAAAACGTCGTCGAATACGTTAAAACGCTCGGCGCGCCGGATTACATTGACGATGAGATTTTCGTTGACGACGAAGAAACCGACTCCGAGCAAATGCTTTTTCAAGACGGCGCCGACCCGCTTTACGAAGAGGCGCTCGATATCGTCATTCAGTCGGGAAAGGCGAGCGCGTCCTACATTCAGCGGCGGCTTAAAATCGGATACAACCGCGCGGCGCGCCTCATCGAAGAAATGGAAGAACGCGGCATCGTAGGCCCTGCCAACGGTTCAAAGCCGCGCGAAATCGTGCACGTGCCGTCGTAGACGGGGGACTTGAAAGGCTGCGTCGAAGGGATTTTGCACCGGCAGGGATAAAAAAAGCATCCGCTCAAGCGTGCGGATGCTTTTTTGTTACGTCGACTGACATAACGCAAAACTTTATGAAATAGACTTGTTCTAAAACTTCCCTGCCGAATAGTTTTTATGTACTCGCTCCATGTCCAAAGCCTTGATAATAATAGCACTCTGCCATTGGTATGGTCAAGTTTAAAACACTTACTTTTACCGTAGTATTCCGGCATGACGCAAATGGAATTACGGAAAAATCTATCGTGGAATATAAAGACTTTCAGAAAGCGGCTTGCATTGACGCAAGAAAAATTAGCTGAAAAGACGGGATTATCCGATCAAACGATAAATGACATTGAAGGGTGCCGGACATGGGTGAGCGACAAGTCTTTAATAAAAATAGCGGAGTCCTTATTCACCACGCCCGCGGAATTGCTGCTTCCCGCCCAAACTGCCGAGCGGAGCGGGGCAGTTGTAAGCGCGGTTGAGATTATGAAAATCAAGTCTGAACTGACTGCGGCAATTAACGCGCAGATTCAAGAAATATTTTCCGCGTATGAAAAATGATTTTTGCGATACGCGGGCGCTTGAGACCGGCGCGCTGCAGCGTTGAAATTCGCTTACCGACAGGCATACCGCGAGCTGCGGAGACTGAACGCCGTTCGGAACGATGAACACTGCTTGCGGCATGGCAAAACAACGAGCCCCACGTAAAAGGAATGAGAGGATTTTCCCGCGCCGTCTCGCGTAAAAATAAAAAAGGCTTTTACCGCGCACGGGCGATAAAAGCCTTTCCAAAACAAATAGGTCTATTATTTATCCGCCTTTGTTACGACGACGGAGTTATCGGCATTGGAGTAGGGCGCCGGAATGTATTTGTCGGCTTTCCAGTCGTTTTCCCACTTGTATCCGTCAAGCAAATATCTGAATTGATATTCTTTATCCGCTTCCAAGTCCAATTTAATGGAGAAAGAGCCGTCTTTACCTTTCTTAAGCGGCGTATCGGTACTGCTCCAACTGTTAAAATCGCCTGCAAGATTGACTTTTTTTGCCCCTTGAGCGGCTTCCGCTGAAACGGTAAACGTAACGCTGCACGTTTTCTTATCCTTAGAAAATGTCTTTTTCAGCGACATCGCATTCCTCCTAAAGCACTTTAATGATGTGAATGTATAAAATAGTTGCCTATTTACGCCAAATATTATAGTATAAAAAAAAGTTTTGGTATATAACAATTCGTATTTTTTTGTATTTTTACGATTTACAAACTTGCGGGAGAATAATATGCGCGCTGAAAAATATCTTTTTACATCGGAATCGGTTGGAGAAGGGCATCCTGATAAACTCTGCGATCAAATTTCAGACGCAATTCTCGACGAATGTTTAAAAAACGACGCGGAAAGTCATGTTGCCTGCGAAACCTTTGCAACGTCGAATTTTGTTTTGGTCGGCGGGGAAATAAATACGAAAAGCGACGCTGCAGTCGATGCGGAAAAAATTGCGCGCAGAATTGCCTGCGATATCGGCTACACGGACGAAGAATTCGGCTTAAACGGCAATACGATGAGCGTGATGAACAAAATTCACCGCCAGTCGCCGGACATAAATCAAGGAGTCGTCGGCAAGGGACTAAAAGAATACGAAGGGCAGCAGGGCGCCGGAGACCAAGGCATGATGTTCGGCTTTGCCTGCAATGAAACGCCGGAACTTATGCCTGCGCCGATTATGTACGCGCACCAGATTTTGCAAAACGCCTCCAAACTCCGCAAAGACAAAACCGTTCCGTGGCTGCGTCCCGACGCAAAAAGTCAAATTACGATTGAATACGAAGGGCACAAACCGCTTCGAATCGATACGGTTGTCGTTTCTCATCAGCACGCGCCCGACGTTACGAACGGCGTTATAAAAGAGACGATTATTGAGCGGATTGTAAAGCCGGTGCTTGAGCCGACGGGGCTGCTGGACAAAAATACGAAATTTTTTATTAATCCGACGGGGCGTTTTGTAACCGGCGGGCCTGAGGGGGACGCGGGGCTGACGGGGCGGAAAATCATCGTGGATACCTACGGCGGCATGGGGCGGCACGGCGGCGGCGCGTTCAGCGGCAAGGATCCGAGCAAGGTTGACCGCTCGGCGGCGTATATGGCGCGTTATATCGCAAAAAACATCGTTGCCGCCGAACTTGCCGAGCGCGCGGAAGTTGAACTTGCGTATGCAATCGGCGTGCCCTTTCCCGTCTCGATTATGATTGACACCTTCGGCACGGGGAAAGTTCCGTCAAGCGTTCTGCAGGACGCGGTAAAATCCGTATTCGACTGCACTCCTTCGGGAATCATACGGACACTGGACTTAAAACGCCCGATTTACGAAGAGACGGCGTCTTACGGGCACTTTGGGCGCGCGAACTTTCCGTGGGAAAAAACGGACAAAGCAAGCGCGCTGCAGAAAGCTGTAAAATAGGCAAGCGCACAGGCCGACTGGATAATCGGCTGCAGACTCCGCGTGTCCAGTCGTCTGTATGAATGCGCCGTTTTTGTATTCAACATGATTTTATTGACGGAAAACGAAATTACCGAAGTTTTTGAACGCTTCAAGTCGCAAAATCCCAATCCGACTTCGGAACTTAAATGGATAAATCCGTATACGCTGCTTGTTTCCGTCGTTTTGTCGGCGCAGGCGACCGATAAAAGCGTCAATAAGGCGACCGAACCGCTCTACAAAGTCGCCGACAGCCCGCAAAAAATGCTTGCGCTCGGCGAGGACGCGCTTATTTCGTACATCCGCTCAATCGGACTGTACCGGACGAAGGCGAAGCACATAATCGAATTGAGTAAAATCCTTGCGGATGATTTTCATTCCGAAGTTCCGGAAAACCGCGATGACTTGATGAAACTGCCCGGCGTCGGGCGAAAAACGGCGAACGTCGTCTTGAACGTCGTGTTTCATAAGCCGACGATGCCTGTCGACACGCATCTTTTACGCATCTGCCCGAAAATCGGTCTTGCAGAAGGGAACGACCCGTTGAGCGTGGAAGCAAGCCTTGTAAAGCGCATTCCACAGCGGTATATGCAGTACGCGCACCACTGGCTTATCCTGCACGGTCGCTATATCTGCACTGCGCGCAATCCCAAATGCGCCGAGTGCCTTATTGCGGACATTTGTAAGCGGAACGGGAATTTCCTAGTTCCAAATTAAACAGTTGCGGGCAGAACTGTGTAAAGGATGAAAAATGCAATTTGAAATCCATTCGCCTTATTCGGAGGCGGACGTAATAAGAATTCTAAAAGAAAATACGGATACTTCGCACTCGTTTTTTGCTTTTGGAATGAACAGAACCTATTTTACCGGAACGATTGAAGCGCCGTCATTTAAAATCTACAGGCGGATTCACTACAACAATCCCTTTCTGCCGGAGATTACGGGAACGATTGAAGCGGCGAAAATCGGAACGAACATAAAAATTACGATAGGGCTGTCCCGCTTGGATAAAATTGCCGTTGCTGCAGGAATTTTTCTGCCGCTGGTGTTTTTGCTCAAATTTGGGGCGGCAGATTTTCTTAAAAACCGGCGCATCATCATCGGGCTGCAAAGTTTTCTTGCCGTCGTGTTCATAATCGAATTTAAAATCGAAATAAAATTCGCAAAAGAAAAACTGGAGGCCTTGTTTTCATAGGATTATTGATGAGTGGGAACACAGTAAACCTGTCAGCAGCCCGCTTTCCGAACAGATTTATTGTGCGGAGAACTGCGGGCGGCGGAGAACGATGTTTGATAGACTTAACAGTGCGCCGCCCTACCAAGTTTTTGCCGCTTGGCAAAAACTTGCAGAAAATGGAGTTTTGGGAAGAAGCGGCAGAGAATGGAGTTTGAAAGATTTAGCAGAGTTGCCACCTGCCCACGTTTTACCTTTAGGCAAAACGTGCGATAAACGGAGTTTGCGTACGGACAGGTTTCCGCGCTGCCATCTCAATTTTGAGACGCCGCGCCGGAAAATTACGCATTACGCATTCTCCATTAAATAAAAGGCGGTTCTATGAACGATATAACGGAAACGGCGCACGCGGTAAGCGACGCGGCGGCAGCGGCGGCAAGCGAGACGGTCGGAAAGGTCGGCGTGCAGTTTGCCGATTTTGCAAAAACCTACGTTACGTGGGAAAATCTGTTTAAAGCAGTCGGCGCGCTCATCGTCATCGCGCTCATTTATTTGATTTTCGCGATGATCCGGCACGCGGTCAAACGCATTCCTCCGGAGCGGCTCAACGCCCAACAGCGCATGCTCGTCAAAAAAATCATCAACTACGCGTTTTACGTCATCGTGATTATGTACGCGCTCACCCTGTTCGGCATAAAACTTTCGGCGATTTGGGGCGCGGCGGGCATCGCAGGCATTGCAATCGGCTTTGCGGCGCAGACTTCAGTCAGCAATCTTATCAGCGGGCTTTTTGTGCTCGGAGAAAAAACGATGAAAGTCGGCGACTTTATCACGGTCGGAGGTCAGGCGGGGACAGTCGACTCTATCGGGCTCCTTTCCGTCAAAGCGCACACCAAAGACAACCAGATGATCCGCATTCCGAATTCGACGATTATCAATTCCAACTTTGTAAACAACAGTTTTTTCGACAAGCGGCGCATGACGTTTGCCGTTTCAATCGACTACAATTCCGATATGCCGACGGCGCTCGAGGCGCTGCAAAAAGTCCCGTCCCTCTGTCCGACTGTACTGGCGGAGCCTGCTCCCGCTGCATGGTTTGACGGCTTCGGCGACAGCGGAATCGACATGACGCTTGCCGTGTGGTTCAATCCGTCGGATTTTTTGCAGACGAAAAACGACGTTTTTATCGCGATAAAACGCGCGTTCGATGAAGCGGCAATTTCCATTCCGTTTAACCGGCTCGACGTCGCAATCGTCGGCGAAACGCAAGGGGACGGCGAATGACGGCGGCGGAAAACGCGGCGCACATTTCCAATCCCTATGCCCATGCCGACTGGAAAAGCCTGCTTTCAAAATACGATGCGGCGCGCGCGTTCGTCATCGCGGCGTACCACAAGATTTTGTCTCCGGACTTCCCGCGCTTTTTGCAGGACTACATTGCAACGCCTGCAATGCAGCGGCTTCGCGGCGCGGGGCTTTTGTGCGGCACAGACTGGACGCCGCTGTATCAAAACCGCTTTTACTATTCGCGGCTCGACCACAGCATTGGCGCCGCTCTCATCGTTTGGCATTTTACGCGCGACAAAGTTCAAACGCTTGCGGGACTTTTCCACGATATTTCGACTCCCGCGTTCAGCCACGTCATCGACTTTAAAAACGGCGACCACCTGACGCAGACGTCCACGGAAAACCTCACCGAAACCGTCATCCGCTCTTCAAAAGAGATTTGCGCGCTTTTGCGGCGCGGCGGCATTCCCGTCGAAAAAGTCTGCGACTACCACGCCTATCCCGTCGCCGACAACGACATTCCGCGCCTTTCCGCCGACCGCCTCGAATATATGTTTCCGTCGGGCGCGGCGCTGCTCGGCAGTTGGACGCTTGAAGAAATTGAACGCGCGTACGGCTGCATAAAAATCCTTCGCAACGAGGACGGACTGGACGAACTCGGTTTTACCGATGCGGACGCGGCGGCGCTTTACACGGAAAAGTTTCTTGAGACGGGGCACGTCCTTCAACTCAACGAAGACAAACTGACGCTCCAACTGCTTGCGCGCATTATCTCCTGTGCGGAGGCGGCTGGAATCGTGCGGACGGAGGACTTTTACGCGCTTTCGGAAGAGGAAATCATGCGCCGGTTCGATACTGCGGCGGGTCTTGAGATTGTCGACTTCACAAATCGTGTTGACTGCGCGGGCGCGCCGTCCGCCAAACGCGCAGCCGCCTTTACGGAGTTTCAAACCTTATACCGCACGTTTACAAACATGACGGAAATTATCCGCAGCGACGAGCCTTTACGCGGCTGCTTTTGCGTAAACCTTACCGTAAAACAGCGGTGGATAAACCCGCTCGTGCAAACCGCGGGAATGAGCGTTCCGCGCCGCGTCGCAGACATTTGTCCCAAGACAACGGCGCTTACAAAAGCGTTTTTAGAATACAAAGACGCGCCCTACGGCTGCGTACGGCTGACTGATTTTTAATGGGGCATGGGCGGGCGGTAAAAATAGTATTTGAATGGTATAACGGTGCTCCCGCCCTGCCAAGTTTGCCAAGGCAAACTTGCAGTAACGTGAACAGGGGAGACAATTTGTCGGCACGGTAAACGTGCTGTGTCTGTCCGATTAAGTTTCGTCCATGTGAAAACGGCTGAGTGCGGTTATCGTTCCTTTTTCTTTATAAAACTTCATTTCGTATGCGAGAAAGTCGCCCTCAACTCTTGTTTTCAGCGAGAAAACTTTTTGCGCTTGTTGACGCGGCGTTTATTCCAGTCGATTTATGTAAAAGTCGTTGTTTGCAGTGCGGACGCAAAATGGATTGGCGTTCCCATTAGAAGATTCCGTTGTTCCAGTCGCTTTCATGGCGTCAACTTGCTTTCTGCAGTCAATTTGTGCAGTCGTATCGCTCCTCCGCCCCAAAACTCCGTTTTATGCGAGTTTTGCCATAGGCAAAACTCGGGTGGGCGGTACGCCGTTAAATCTGTCAAACACCGTTCTCCGCCGCCCGCAGCCGCCCAACTCCCCCGTTTGCATTCCCTGCGTAAAGTCTGCTACTATGCGCTCCGTAACGGCGCGGCGCGCGGAATGCCGCTGGCTGCCGGACGCTGTCTAACGGAGGATATATGCGAGAGGTTTTCATTGCGCTTTTGGAGCGGTTATTCGGTTTGTTCTATTATAAGGACGTGTTTTTGTGCGCGGCGGTTTTAGCGGCGGCGATTGTCGCGTATATCGTCGTCAGCAAACTGCTTGTTCCCGTCGTGCGGCGCATTCTTGAGCGGCTGACGCGGAAGACAAAAACGGAACTCGACAATTATCTGTTCAAGTATGTGCGGCTCGGACGGCTCGCCCTCGCAACGTTTGCCCTCGCGTTCAACTTTTTAAGCGGCGCGCTGCTCTACGGCGGCGTATTTTTCCGCAAGGCGGGCGCGCTCATCGTCATCTGGATTGTCATCAAGTTGATTCACGACGTGCTCGACGGACTTGCAGCCTTCACTGAAAACGACAAACGCTACGTCGGAAAACCCTACCGCAGTTACATTCAAGTTTTCATTCTGCTTGCGTACATCGCGGCTGCCGTCATCGCGGGGGGAACGATCAGCGGAAAGTCGCCGTGGGCTCTTTTAAGCGGCATCGGCGCCATGACCGCAGTCCTCCTGCTCGTTTTCCGCGAAACCATTTTGTCGTTCGTCGCAAGCCTTCAAATCGCGTCCTACGACTTGGTGCGGAAGGGGGACTGGATTTCGGTGCCGAAGTACGACGCGGACGGAGACGTAACCGAAGTCGCCCTGCACACCATCAAAATCCAGAACTGGGACAAAACCATTTCCGTTGTGCCGACGCACGACCTCATGCAAAGCGGCTTTCGCAACTGGCGGGGAATGCAGGAAACCGGCGGCAGGCGCATTAAGCGTTCGATTTTTATCGACGTGTCGTCCGTGCATTTTATGGATAAGGAATTGCGCGAACGGACGGGAAAAATCAACCTGCTCAAACCCTATTTTGCGGAAATCGAAGAATCGCTTCATGCGACGTACTCTCCTGCCGTCGAACATCCCTTGAACGACAACCGGCTGACGAACCTCGGAACCTTCCGCATTTACATTAC
This sequence comes from Treponema sp., assembly GCA_052169915.1. GTDB lineage: Bacteria > Spirochaetota > Spirochaetia > Treponematales > Treponemataceae > Treponema_D. The sequence continues at coordinate 776 of JBQNBN010000072.1, read as the reverse complement.
GAAATACCTGCAAAGCCTTGACTCTATCCGCAAAGACCTCACGTTTTTGGTGCGCCAGCTTGAACCCGGCGCAACGGGCATTCCGCTTGAGATTTACGTTTTTACCGCCACCACCGTCTGGAACGAGTACGAAGCCATCCAAGCCGATATTTTCGATCATTTGCTTTCTGCCGCGGGGGAATTTGAATTGCGGGTGTTCCAGTACCCCGCGTCGGGATTTATGCCGCACTAAAGGATAATGCGGTAATGGGGAATTGAGCGACGCGCTACGGCTGGAAGATTGGCTTTCCGGCGGCAAAGACAAAGTTTGACAGACGTAACGGGATGTCTCGCCTGCTGCGAGTTTTGCCATCAGGCAAAATCTGGTGCAAGGCGGGCGGTTGTTACGGTATTTGAATGATGTAACGGCGTTCCGCCCTTCCAAGTTTTGTCATTCGACAAAACTTGAGGGAAAAAGGTGCTTTTGGGGACGCGGCAAAATCTCGTGCGGACGGAAACGCCGCTCCATCATTCAAACGCCATTCTCTGCCGACCGTATACTATGCAACCGGTTTGCCTGTGGCAAAGCGGGGCGACTGGAAGTTTGAGTTTCCGGCGGCGAAGACCAAGTTTGACAGTCGTAACGAGATGCCTCGCCTGCTGCAAGTTTTGCCATCAGGCAAAATCTCGATAGGGCGGCGCTCCGTTCAATCTGTCAAGTTCCGTTCTCCGCCGCCCGTAAATTACGCTCTCCGCATGCTTCATTCTTAATCCCTCGCCGAAGCAATTGCATGTCA
>JBQNBN010000071.1:0-14826 GCA_052169915.1 Treponema sp. | reverse complement strand
ATGAACTTGCTGCTGCAAAACGGCTTGCGGATTTAGGACATAAGATTTATTTGCTTCCGCGAACTCATAAAACAGCAAGCCCTGATATGTTGATTGATGATGAACTGGGAGACATCAAAGAATGCAGCAGTTTAACGGCAGTGGATAGCCAATTAAGACTGGCAATTTATCAAAATTGCTCAGTGGCAGCCCTTGATCTTGCAACTGATTTACCAGAGACAAAAGTTAGAGAAATTATACAGCACCGATTAGAAAGAAATTAAAATAAGATGAAAGCTATTTTTGTTTTGTACAAGAAAAAGATTTTCAAATTATAAAAGCGGAACGTTTTACTGTCACCAACTTTGTATTGCTTACATACAAGCTAGGGGCTGCATACGTTTCGCTTCTATCGGGGAAATCCTAGAATGATAAGCGGCATTCTATAGTCCGACAGAAAACTGCTGACGTTTCCCATTCTAGTCAGCAACACAGGAATGTCAAGTTTTGCATAAAAACATTATTGACAACCGACTGTTTGAATAGTTTATACAGTCTTCAAAATATGCTAAAAAAGGAATAAAACATGTCGGGACAGCGGTTTTCCGACTGCGAACCGTTTTTTTTCGGTATGGATAACTGCAATCGCGGAGGTGCAAAATGAAAAGAGTATGCGCGGCATTTTTAATGTTATCGGCAGCGTCGGCGCTGTTTGCAAAAGAAGTGAGCGTCGTTATCGGCGCAGGCGAAAACTGGAAAGCGAAAATGAATCCGCAGTGCGCCGTGTGGCTTGAAGATGCCGGCGGCAATTATGTGCGGACGCTGTACGTAACGCAGCGGGCAAGCAAACGGAATTGGCTCTTCAGTCCGAAAGAAGGAAGGCCGGAGTCGCTTCCGGTGTGGTACCATGCGGCGCATTACGGCAGCGTAAAAAGCGCGGCGGATAACGGAGAAGTAGACGCGGTAACGTCGGCGACGCCGAAAGCAGGAATCGCATTCACTGCGGATATCGGCGATAAAGACTGCATTATCAAAGCCGAATTCAATACGAGTTTTGATTACAACGATTTTTACACAAAGAAAAACTCAGGCGTAAACGGTCAGCCTTCCGTCGTGTATGAAGCGAAAATTCCGCAAGGTATGGAGGGAGCAATAACGCTTTCGCTTGCAGGATGCGGCTCGGAAACCGGCTCCGACGGAAAGATTTACGGCGACATTTCACACTTGACGACTGCAAAAAGTATTGTCGGAAAAATCGCCGTAATGCAAATATAAGCCTCCCGCCGTTTATCCGTCCGACGGAAATATATTTTCCTTGCAAGGAAAACGTAAAGCGGACGGCAGACCGAATTTAAGTCTCTGTCGTCCGCTTGCCGCGTATAAAAAACGGGGCGCTCAAGCCCTTGCGCGCCCCGAACTGTTATTCTACATCCACGTACGGAATGTAGTCGCCGTAGCCTTCTTTTTCCATTCTATTGAACGGAATAAACTTCAAAGACGCCCCGTTAATACAGTAGCGCAGTCCGCCATCTTCCTGCGGACCGTCGTCAAACACGTGTCCCAAATGCGCGCCGCCGGTCTGCGAGACGACTTCCGTGCGCTCCATGCCGTGACTGCCGTCGTGGAGATACTCGAGCGCCTGCGTCGTTATCGGCTTTGTAAAACTCGGCCAGCCGCAGCCTGCGTCGTATTTATCCGCTGACGAAAAAAGCGGTTTTCCCGTTACGATGTCGACGTAAAGTCCTTTTTCGTCGAATTTATCGTATTCGCTTGAAAACGGACGTTCCGTCGCCTTTTCCTGCGTTACGCGGTACTGAATGTCGCTGAGCGTTTTCTTTAAATCGAATTTCGACGGCGTTTTAAACTTGCTTTCATCGTAGAGCGGCGAAGACGCCAGTCCCAAATTGATGTGGCAATAGCCGTTCGGATTTTTTTTCAGATAGTCCTGATGATAGCTTTCGGCAGCGATAAAGTTTTTAAGCACATCGACTTCAACGGCAATCGGTTTGGAATATTTTTTTTGCATAAAGGAGACGAACTTTTTGATTTTCGCCGCGTCGCTTTCAGACGAATAATAAATTCCCGTACGGTACTGCCGTCCCCTATCGTTTCCCTGCTTATTCACCGAAAGCGGGTCGATAATTCTAAAATAATGCGCCAGCAATTCCTGCAGACTCACGATTCCCGGCTCGTACACAATGCGCACCGTCTCCGCGTGGTCTGTGCTGCCGATACGCTGATAGTCGGTGTCGCTCGTTTTGCCGTTCGCGTAGCCGGTTTCCGTATCTTTTACGCCGGCAATCCTCTGAAAATACCCTTCAACGCCCCAAAAACAGCCGCCTGCAAGGTAAATCTCCTTTTGCGTCTTCGTCATTTTGTACCCTCCGCGGTTATCCGCCGCCTCTGCGCGGTTGTTTTTGACGCAGCCTGCCAAAAGACAAAATGCGCTCAATGCAGCCGCTTTCTTAAAAAATTGCATAAAACCTCCGGTCTGCCGGACGCCGTTCCCGTACGCGCGTCAGGCGATATGTTTTTACCTTAAACAAAAGGCTTCCACGAGGTTTACGCCGTTTTTCTTCACGCGGACGCTCCGATACGAGCGCGTAAAAACAATTCTGTTTCCGTGCTTAAAAACGACTTTTACGTCGTAGTCCCCTTCTTTAAGGCTTATACCGGAAACAAACGCATTTGCCGGAAAGTAACGCGCCGTGCGCACATCCGCCCGCTCCGTTGCAAACGCGCTGATTTTGGAAGCAAAGCCCAACACCGCAAACACCGCAGAAACGATTCCGTCGTCCACGTTATCCGCCGCAGCGTCAAACGCCGCGCCCGCAGCCAATTTTGCAATCATGCGCGTAACAGTTTTTGCCACCACCAGCGCGTATTTTTGCTCGTAGGTGTGCACGGCAATATTTTCAATGCTTTCAATTTTTTCCGCTTTGGAAAAGTGCCCTTCTCCCGTTTCCGTATTTTCCGCAAAAAACTCAACGGTATTTATAGAAGATTTCCGCATTTTCATAACGGGAAGGGCAATTCTATAAAACGCATCGAGCGCCCAAAGCGGCAGACTTTCCTCTACTTTTTCAGGCGCGCGTCCCGTAAACGCAAGCAGATTCAAGCGGCACGCACCGGACTTTGAGCCTAATTCGCCGTCTATGCTTTGCGGAATAGGAAAATCATATAAAGACGACTGGAATTCAAACGCATTTTGAATTTGGCGCGCGTCCACCGCCGCATTATCCTCATCCCCGTCGGCACGGTATAAAAGCATACTCACATAATGCGCCAGCGCGGAATTGTGAAACTTCATTTCAGCAGACGGAACGGAGCGCGCGTTTGAATCAAGTTCCATTTTTTCCGCTTCGATTTCCGCCTGATACTGTGCGCTTATCTCTTTTAATTTCGTATCGAATCGGCGGATTTCCACCATCGCGTCATCGAACTTCCCCAAATGCAGATAGTTGAGCGCCATAAAAACGTTCGCGTAAACGTCTTCGTAAGGGTCTCCGGCATAGTCGGTAACCGTATCGTTTATCAGCAGAGAGCCCGCCGACTGCGACACGCTTTTTGCCGCGTACGTCCGGAACAACTCCTCCGAGCTGGAAAGCGCTTTGTTCGACGCGGCAAAATCCCCTGCGTAGTGGAGGAGAATGCCTTTGTCGAGCGCTTCAAGCGCCTTATCGAAAGGCGAATAGATTTCCGCGCTGTCTTGGACAAGTTTTTCATACGCCGCGCCGTAATTTCCTTCTTCAAGCGCATGGTCGACTTTTTGAAAATCGTAGTCGGCCATCGTTCGGCACGCGATAAAAAAAAATCCAAGAACGCAAAGCGCACTTGCCGCACGTTTTTTCATCTTACGAAAACCGCGCTAGTCCTGCGCCATAAGATGAATCATCGTTTTTGCGTCGGCGATAATGTTTTCAATGCGGCAATATTCGTTGGGCATATGCGCCTGCTCATCGAGCGTACTCCACACCGCCGCATGAAAGCCCTCGTTTCGCAGTTCCGCGGCGACAGTCCCGCCGCCGATACCGATTGTGCGGGCGTTTATGCCGTGCACCTCTTTCAGCGCTTTTTTTAGGCGCGTAACGATTGCCGCATCCACGGGAGTTGCAGGAGATTCGCTTTTGTTCGGCGTTTCAAACGAAACTTTAACTCCGTATTCGATTTGGATTTCGTCCGCAATGCGCCGCGCTTCAACAAGCACTTCGTTAAGTTTGTAACAGGGAAGGATTCGGCAATCCATGTAAAAAACGTCCGTCCCGGGAATAATGTTGACGCTCATCACATTTGCCTGCCGCATGGTCGGTTCAATCGTACTGTGGTCCGGTTCAAACAAAGAATCCACTGCATTAAACTTTTTTTCCATCGCGTGGAGCCTCAAGGCAAGGTCGTCCGCTGCAAGACAGGCGTTTATGCCTTGGTCGGGACGGGAAGCGTGAATCTGCTTGCCTTCAACGCGGACTTTCAGCCACATGATGTTTTTTTCGGCAATTTCGATTGTCTCACCTTTGGAGTCTCCGCCGTCGGGAATCAAAATAATGTCTTCTTTGCGGAAAAGATTTGTGTTTTTCAAAAGCCAGCTTATTCCGTACTTACTGCCGACTTCTTCGTCCGCCATAAACAAAAGTTTTACGGTGTGCGGCGGCGTAACGCCGTTTTTAACGAACGCAAGAGCCGCGAATGCCGCACTCACCAGTCCCTGTTGATTGTCTTCAACACCGCGCCCGATGAGTTTTCCGTCCTTTTCGACAACCGTCCACGGGTCTGCGTCCCACAAACTTTTTTCTCCGGCGGCGACAACGTCGGTGTGCGCCATTATCCACACGGAAAAATCGTCGCGTGCGCCCGGCACCGTAACGACAATGCTCGGACGAACGCCGCTTTCTACGCGAGGGTCGGGCGCTTCAAACCGCTCGATATTCGTAAGTCCGTGAGAGCGGAGCCATTCAGTCAGCGCCGCGCACTTTTTGAATTCGCCCTGTCCGCCTGCTTCAGGGGCAAGGGCCGGAATGGAAGTCAGAAGCGTTTCAAGCGCGACCATGTCGCGTTCGCTTTTTTGAGCAAAATCATACAGAGGTTTTAAATTCATTGCGTATTCCTGTTTTCGTTTTGTGTTTTTCGTATTTTATTGAAGTCCGTGTACGGACGCAAGCGGGGACATTTTGAACAGTCAGTCTGTTTTATCGTGCGCCTCGCGTTTTTTTTACATTAGACCGGTTCGATAACTCTGTTATTGAACCGGCTGGCGAGTTCTAAATCGCGCAAATGGCACGATTTAGAACATCGTATTTCAAGGTAACCTGTTCCGAAACTGACGTTTCCGAACAGGTTTATTGTAGATAAAGTTTGCCGCCGCCGTGAGGATTATGAGCGCGTAGCCTGCAAAACTCAATAAGTCGGGGATTTGTCCGAACATGAAAAAGCCGAGCGCGGCGGAAAAAAGAATCTGCGAAAAGTCGAAAATGGAGATTTTTGACGCCGGCGCGTTGTAATACGCCGCCGTAATGCCGAATTGCCCGCCGGCTGCCGCAAAGCCAGTTCCGAGCAGGATGAAAAGTTTTCTGCCGCTTATCGGAACGTAATACGGGAGAAAGGGGAGCGCGCACGCAAGAGAAAAGGCTGAAAAAAAGAGCACGACGACGTTTCCCGTGCAGTCAAGCGCGTGCAGTTTACGTATTGACGCGTAGGCAAGTCCCGCGCCGACGCCGCCCAATAAGCCGCAGAGGGACGGAAAGGTTTTTGCAAAGTCGAAACTGGGCTTTATGACAAGGAGGGCGCCGAGAAAGGCGGCTGATATGCAGATGAGGGAAACGGGTTTTATTTTTTCACCGAGAATGATAAAACTGAAAATGAGCGCGAAAAACGGCGACATTTTGTTTAAAATCGCCGCGTCGCTTAAAATCAAATGGTCGATTGCATAAAAGTTTGCAAAAACTCCGAGCGTGCCCGCTGCCGCGCGGAGAAAAAGGAATTTAACCGCCCGTTTGGGAATATGCACGGAGTTTTTTCCGTTTTTTGCAATCTGCCGCACAAGGATTATCGATGCGATAACGAGCGCGACAAGGTTTCGGAAAAACGTTTTTTCGATAAAGGGAATGTCGCCGCTCAAGCGCACGAGGGCGCCCATCACGGCAAAACTCAACGCCGACAGTATCAGAAAGAAAACGCCCCGCGCATAGTTTTGTTTGGTCACTTTCGTCTTCCAAAGAGGCGCAAAAGCGCAAGGAAGATGTTGATAAAGTCAAGGTAGAGTTCAAGCGCGCCGATTATAGCGGCTTTTTTAAACATATCGCTGCCGTCGGCATGTTCGGCTGCAATAACCATTTTGTTCGTGTCGTAGGCGGTCAGTCCCGTAAAGACGACGACCGTAGCGACTGAAATAAGCCAGTCCAGTCCGCTTGAGCGCAAAAAGATGTTTACAAGAGAAGCGATAATCACGCCGATTAAAGCCATTCTTAAATAGCGTCCCGCCGAGCGGATATCTGATTTTGCTGCCATTCCGTAGACGGTCATTGCCGCGAACATTCCCGCGCTGATAAAAAAGACGCGCGTAATCGCAGCGTTTGCGTAGGCAAGGAACGCAAAAGAAAGCGTCAATCCGTTTAAGATTGAATACGCGATGAATGCAAAAAGCGCGAGTGAGACGCTCATGCGCCGTATCATGCGCGATAAAATCCACACGACTGCAAGTTCCGCTATAGCAACCGCGAAAAATCCGCCGCCTAAAAGCATTTGAAAGAGTGCGGGACTGTGCGCGGTGTAAAAGGCGGTCAGTCCGCTTATCGCAAGCGCGGCGGTCATCCAGCCGTAGACGCGCGCCAAAAATAATTTTCTTTCTGAAATCCGTGAGATTTCTCCGGTAAAATCCGTTCGTTCCGTCATTTTTTGCTCCTTAATATCGAGGAATTTTCACTCCCATTCCGAATTGAATGGAAGTAATCTGTTCGATAATTTTCGTACACAAAAGTTATCGAACGGGTCAAATATACAAAAGAATTCACGCCGCGTACAGAAAAAGACTTCGCTCTGCCGCGCCGTCCGGCCCCGTTTAGTCCGCAAGCGGCGGCGGAGTTTTGCCGCTTTAATTATTGTTTAAAAATTCGCGGTATTTATCGATATCGACATGAAAGCCCGTGATGGGAGAGGACGGATCGCCTACGGAGCGGTTTAAGGCTTCTTCCGCTTCCAAAATGAGCCGTTCGGCGGAAAGCATCCGTACGGAGCGCGATGAAATGCCGATAAAGCATGACAGCGGCGTATTCTCAATGATTTTTGCAATTTGAGCGTGCACGGCGCCGGCAATCTGCTCCGCCCTTGCGATGGGCGTATCCGTTTTGATGACTGCAAAACCGTCGTCTCCAAACTCAAAAACCATGTCGCGGAACTGGAACTCTTCTAGCAAGTACGCGCAGATATTTTTTGAAACGTCGTCGGTAAAATGGAGCCCTGTAATCTTGATGATAAAAAGCGATAAGTCCGCTTCAGACGATGCCGCGCGCACAAGTTCGTTTTCAAGCCGGAATTGAAAATTATCTTCCCACCCGAAACCCGTTATCGGTGAAAAAAAATCTTTTTTATTTTCGTCGCGCGCGTCAGTGCTCGGCGCGTTTTCAGGCGCCGTCGTTTCCGTTTTATCCGCTTCCGCAGTCTCTCCGTCCGGTTCCGCTGCGCTTGACGGTTCGGCATTTTCTGTTGCAGCGGAGTCTTCGCCCGCGGCTGTCTCCGTATCTTCAGTCGTTTCTTCCGTTTGGGCGCCGCTTTTTTTCGCCGCGTTTTCCTCCGGCGGGAAGACGTTTTCAGATTCTCCCTGCGCAGTTTCTTCTATTGTATCTTGCCGCGCGTCGCTTGCGCCGTCATTTTCCGCCTCCGGGGCTGCGTCCGCCTCCGCACCGAGTTCGGTCATTTCATCGTCGTTCTCAATCTCTGACTTTTCCGCGTCCAAAAAAGCAGGGGCTTTTTTCTCCGTCAAAAAAAGATAGGTCAGCAGCGCAATCGTTAAAACGGTCGCAATCAATATGATGATAAATGAAACGCGCGCGTAGTAAAAAATCGACGATGGACGCAGGATGTAAACGGCGGCTTTAAGCGTGTATTTCCGTCCGCCGTTTTTTACGGGAATGGTAAACACCTTCACCATATTCGTATTGTTCATTGCGATTTCGTCTTTTTGCGGGTAAAAATAAACCGGCTCGCCCTCTTTATACAGGTACAGTCCCTGAAAGTCCTGCAATTTTCCCGCCGCGCGCGTCATATCAAAGCGCGTTCCGTGTTTTTTGATTTCCGACGTTATGTTTTCTACCGTCAATTCCGCCCGTTTTTGCCCGTACGAATACTCGGAGGCGAGGTTTACGATCAAAAAGGCGACTGAAAATATAAAAACGGCTGTTATTGCTACAGAATAGATTGTAATGGCGTTGCGCTTCATGTCTAAAAAGTATATCGCAGAATGGTATCCAGTGCAAGTTTAACGCATTTTGTGAAATCGGCGTCGGGATTTTTCTTTTTGAGGTGCGCGATAAAGGGAAGCGTAAAGACTGCAGCAGGGGAATTTTTAACGTTTTCCGACTGCATAAAATCTTTTGCCGTGTTTTTTATTGCGTTTTTGAAGCGTTCAAAGTCGAATCCCCGTATTTTTATTTCCGAATGGACAGGATTTTTTTTGTAAAGAGAATAAAAACCGTCCGAGCGCGTCAATTCAAGTCCGTTCGTTTCCGCCCAGCGTTCAAAATCGCGCCGGTAGGACTCTAAAACTTCGTTTGATGCGCGGATGCCGTTACGCGTGAGCGGAGTGCGGAACATGAGGCAGCAAAATTGCCCTTCAATTCCTGAAAGCCGGTTTTGCGCGGAGCCGTAAAGAAAATCAAGATAGGTGCCTTTGGCGTATGGCCGCCCCTCAAGATATGCAAAGTCCGCTCCTGCGACGATAATTTTTTGAAAACCCGCTTTCAGCGCAAAGTCCGCCGCCATTATCGTTACCGTGCCCGCTCCGCGTCCGGCGTGAATAAAAGTTTGTCCGTTCTGCGACGCCTCCGCATAGGACGCAAGCGGGTGCCCCGACGCATTGAAAACGACGCGGGCGTTTACGTTTGCCGCGCGCCGCGCTGCCGAATGCTCTGCGCATACGTCAAAAACAAAAAGCGTCTCCGCGCTCAAGTTTCCATGAAAATGCGCGCACGAAACGGATTGCCCGTCAAGAGAGCAGACCGCGTCGCAAAAAATTCCGCGGGCGCGTAAACTCGAATACGCCGTGTCGGTCGCGATGACGTAAAAGTCGTCCCTTTTTGCCTTTACAAAGTCGATTTTCGAATCGAGGGAAGGACCTGCTGCGGCGATAAAGGCGGTTTTGTAAAGCGGAAAGCGGAGCGTCCGGTTATGCGCGGCGCTTTTGAGATTCAAAACGATATTCCGCTGCCAGATTTTCCCAAAGTTCGACTGTACGGAAAAGTCCGCCGCAATTTTTTTAAGCGCGCTTTTTGCCGCCTCTTCAATACGTTTTGCCGCGGCAGGATTTGCCGCTTTCCAGCCCGGCAGGTCAAGGAGAGCAAAGTTTCCGTGCAGGGCGGGAAGGTAGCGTTCAATGAGAGCGCGTTCTGCCATGTCGAGAGGGACTGCAAAAATTCGTTTTTCTTCTATTAAAGTGCGCACATTTTCAATATTAGACTGCAAAAAACGAATGTCGTCCGCGCTTTGTTCGACTGCAAGAATTGCCGCATCTGGGAATTTTTTTAGCAGCGCCTCAACGTGATAGCCGCCTGCAAGTCCCGCGCACAAAAAAAATCCGCTTTTTTCGATGCGGGCGGCAAAGTTTTCGCCTTCTTTGACGGGCGCATAGCGCGAGTGCGCGGCCTTGCCGTCCGTAAAAACCGGAACGGGATGATTGTCTTTGGAAAAAATTATTTTTGCGTACGGCATCCAGCCCCCAAAAGCCGCGCTAAAAACTCTGCGTTTTTTTCTTCGAGCACAGCGCGTTTTTCCTCTTTGCCGTCCGCGCTTCGTTTCCATGCAAGATATTCGGCAGGGAAAAGCGAATGCAGCCATTCTTCCGTGCCCGAATGCGCGGCTATAAAGTCATGGGCGCGTTTTTTCCGTTCCGAGACGCTGTACGCAATCTCAGTTTTTTTTATGATGATTTTTTGAATCGAAGAGCCGATTTTTTGTATGCGGTTTTCAAAAAAAGAAAAATTCACGTCGGGAATGCTTGTAAGCGCGTGCGAAAATTGAAAATCGTCGGAAAGCCGAAAAACTCTGCCTGAAAACGCCTTATTTTCCGCCTGAAACCATTTTCTGTATATTTCAAGCGCATCGGAATGAAAGCGCGCGCGCGCTGTCCGGCTTTCTTTTGAGCGCAATTTGGCGTCGGCCGTTTCATTTCCCGTTTCCAGCCGGTTGGGCGGGCAGTGCTGCATTCCTTTCGACGGCGCAAGGTCAAGTCCGCACAAAAAAATGTCGCCGCTCGTAATGCTAAGCGCAAATTCCAGCGCCGTCCCGCTGACCGTTCCGTTTCGTTCGGCGTTCATGGGCGCAAGTCCGCACGCTTTTGCCATCAATGTTTCAAAGCCGTCGGGAAATCCCAGCGGAACGATCGCGCTCATCCGTAAGACGACTGCAGGGCACGCGCCTTCCGCGCCGAGAGCCAGCGGAATGGCGGGATGGTCTTTCAATTCTTCTAAATGGCGTTTTGCCCAATAGCCGCCGTCCGTCGAAATAACGAGGTCGGGCTCAAGTCCCGCCGCAAGCAGAGGGGAGAGGGCTGAGGAGAGCGCAATTAAAAAATATGAGGCGCGGAACTTTTTTAGCGGTGCAAGCGACTGGAAAAGGCTCGTTCCCGACGCTGCGATGACGACGCTCTGCCGTCCGCCTTGAACTGCCGCCGTTTTTTGCGCCGCCGTGCACAGCAGGAGAGCGTTTTTAAACCACCGCTTTGCAAAATGACTGTGCGTAACAAGGCTCATGCGCGCCTTTGTTACGGCGTTTTTGAAGGCGCGCCACGCCGCTTCATCGTGCGCCGGAAACAATTTTGCCGCCGGAATCCACGATAAAAAGCGGCACGAGCAGAGCGCCTCGTCTCCCATAACGGAAAAAAGCGCATTCTCCAAGTGTGCGCTGCCGTCGGTCGCGTCAAGATAAAACGTTCCGTCAAAAAGCGCGTCCGTTTCCGTAAAATCTTTGCAATAGCGGACGGCGTATATTTTTGCGCCGGAAAACTTTTTCCGAAGCGGTGGAACGCAGTAGGAAAGAGCGGGTTCGGTAACAAGTACGCAGGACGGTAAAAAGTCGGTTTCTGCGGAATCTGCGAATTGCTGCGCTTCGCGTTCCGGATTGTATTTTGAATGGAGCGGAATACCGTCCTCCGAACAGATTTTTGAGCCGTTTTTTGCCATCGAAAAAGTAATGCGCGCGTTCATGCGATAAAAAAAGCCGTCCCTCTTCGGGACAGCCGTTTGCATTTTCTGCGTCTACGCAAGTCCGAGTTCGGTAAACAGTTTTTTGTACGTTATAAACTGTTCGGACTTTGCAAACTCCATAATCTTTTCTTCAGGCAGATTTTCAAGAAGTTGATCCATGTACAAAAGCACGGACTTAACGTCGGCTTTTAAGTCGGAAGGAAGTTCCGCACCGAGCGCATCGTCATTTTCTTCTTGGGTATCATTTTCCTCCGCGCTGTCTTCAACGCGCCCTTCTTCGGCAAGATAATCGACGCTTTCTTTTGAGAGCACTTCGCTTATCGGAGGCTCTTCAGCAAGCATTTCATCAAAAATCTCATCATCTTGCGGAACTTCGACGCTTTCGTTTGGCAACTCTTGACTTTCTGCCGCGGCAGTCTCTTCGGCAAGTTGCGGCGGCTCTTGCGGAGAATCCGTTACCGACTCCATAAAGTCCGTCGCCGCAGATTCTACGAGAATATCGTCAAGATTCTTGTCCCCGTTTAAGGGTTCCTCCGGATCGCTCGCTTTGGGAATGGAGATTTCTTCCGGCATATTCAATGCGTTCAAACCGTTTAAATCCGGCTCTTCGAGCACTTCATTCTCTACATCAAGCGTAAGCCCAGAATCGTGCTCTTCATCGGGAATAATAATTTCATCTTCTCCGATAGCGCCGAAGGGATCATCGTCGCTGAACGCAGTCTCTTCTATAATTTGAGGCTCTTCAAAGGATTCTTGAATTTCAGCGCCGCTATTTGAACCCGCCGGTGCCGCCTCATTTGTCTCAAACTCGTCTTCAATTCCCGTCTTATCGCCGAAGTAATCGGCTATCGTTTCTTCCTGCTCGCGATTTTCTAAAATGTCATCCGCGTTTGTTTCAGGCGACTCTTGTTCCGTGTCGTCATCCGTAAAGTCCGCCGATTGCATTATATTGTTCAGCTCATCGCCGGATAGCGCGATTGTATCGTCGTCATCGCCGCTGCTGAAAAAACCGGTATCTTCCGTTTTTACCTCAGGTTCAAACGGCTCTCCAGAAGTCCGCTCCGTAAAGTCGCGCGATTTTAATTCATTGAATTCCGTTTTAAGCAAATTTATTTCATTTTTCAATCCGGAAAGGTCTTCTACAATCTGTTGGAGCAGTTTTCCATTCACTGAAAAATCTTCAGCACCGCTTGCCTCAGAAGCCGGAACAGGATTTGTTTCCGTCGCCGGAGCTGCCGTTTGAACGTTGTCGGAAACAGAAAGTTCATAATCAACAGACTCGTTTTTCTTGGCTTCTTGGACGTTTGCCGTTACGGGCGTTTCCGCCGCGGAGCCGTCTATTCCAAAATCCGAAAGGTCGACTTCTTCAGCAGGCACTTCCGAAGCGGTAGACATCGAATTTGCGGTAAATCCGTCTCCGTCCGCCGTATCTTTCGATGGGGATGCGCTTTGTTCCGTAACGGGCGTTTCCGCCGATTGCGGTTCATCTTCAACGGTAACTTGCTCCGATACGGTTTCATTGAATTTTAAGTCAATATCAAGGGGAGCTTCATCGGGAATATCGTCTTCTTTTTTCGTTTCCTCAGTCTCGCTTCCGAATGACACGTCGTCAAGGAAATCATCGAGAGAAACTTCCCCGTCTTCGCCGCCGTCAGAAGAAGGAACGCTTTGAGCGGATGAAGTAGGTTCGGTAAAGTCTTCATCCATAAAATCATCGAGAGAAACGTCTTCGCTTGAAGCAGTTTCGCCGCTCTCAGGGACAGCAGAGGTATCGTCCATATCGGGGAAAAAATCATCAGCTATAAGATTGTCGTCATCGCCGCCGCTTTCAGTTTCACCGTCCGCACTCTCTCCTACGCCGTTTACGCTATCGGAAATATTTGAAAGCTCTTCTTCCGTAAGCGTCGCATCGTTTATATCCGCTTGAAAAAGGTCATCCCCGCTATCTTCTTGAATATCATTTGCCGCCGACTCTTCTGAGTCGTTATCGGAAGTTTTATTCGATTCTGAAAAGTCCGGAAAGGAGCCTATTGAATCGAATGCGCCGGTATTAAGAAGTTCGTCGAGGGATTTCTCTTCATTTATAGAATCCTGAGGGGGCATCTTTACCCAAACTCCATAGCTGTCAAGGTCTTTCGTATCCATTGAATCGCCCATACTGTTCCTCTTCGGTTTTCAGATTTTTATATTTTTGTATCGGCATAATGCGCCAAAATAAATAGCTGCAATTCTTAAAGCCGGAATGGAAATATCCGCTTAAAAAGCATGTCGAATTATATCATATCTTTTCATTGCGGAAAACAAAAATCCCTCCGATATATAACCAATGCTTCATATCAAACTTCTACTTGCAGCTTGTTTGGGAACCTTTGTCTATGTATGCATGTCCGTAACCTTCGGGAGAAACGGAATATGGGTGTACCGGCAGCTGGAATCGCAAAAAAAGATTATTACAACGCAAACCGAGCTCATTCAAAAATTGAATACGGAACTTGTTCTTGAACACACCGCCTTGCTCAAAGACCGCGACGTTATTGCAGCTTACGCACGCCGGCTTGATTATGTGGCAAGCGATGAAAAATTGGTGAAAATAACGGGACTAAAGCCCTTCCAAAGGACGCTTTACAATACCGGCACCGCACTCAAACACACCGACGTCGATTATCTTTCCGAAGATATTTGCAAAAGCGCAGGATTTCTCTTTTTTGCCGCCACGCTCGTCATTATGCTGATGGTGGACGCCGCATACGGAGCGCGCGCCGCGTTGAAAGCGCGGAAGGAATTTTCGCAGGGAATTCCCATCTATGATATGCCGCAAGTCCGATAAAAATTCCGCCGCCTTGTGCGCACGCCCATTAATAGAAGAAAAAATAATTATAGTCCCGACCGACACCGTCTACGGATTTTCTGGCGTTGTCGATAAAACCGCCGATAAAATCCGCCGCATAAAAGGGAGGGCGGAAGACAAGCCCTTTATCATACTCATTGCCGAACCGAAAGACATACGGCTTTTAACGCCGATAACGCTGCCGCAAAAACTTCTTGCCTATTGGCCCGGCGCGCTGACTGTCATAGTTCCGACTTTCGACGGGAAAAGCACTGTTGCCGTCCGCTGTCCGGGAGACGAATGGCTGAGAAGCGTTATCGCGCAAACCGGACGCCCCATATATTCGACGAGCGTAAACAGGAGCGGAAAGCCCGTTTTAGACACAATCGACTCAATCCAGCATGAATTTGAAGAGGAAGTCAGCCTAATTGTAGATGACGGCGACAAAACAAACGCAGTTCCGTCCACGATTGTCCGGTATGACGGGACGCTGGAGATTGTGAGGCAGGGAGGGGTGGATTTAATTGGTAATTAGGAATGCATAATACATAAATATGAATTGTTTGTCGCTGGAAGGGAGAGTTTTGGGGGAGTGGCAAAGGGCATGAACTG
>JBQNBN010000070.1:0-15115 GCA_052169915.1 Treponema sp. | reverse complement strand
ATAATAGGTATTAGGACTATGAAAGGGTGATTCTCATTCTTGGAGTGAAATTACAACCTTCAAAGTCAGTTTCTTTGCCGCCCGCGGTTCTCAGCCGCCTGAAAAAACTGCGCGGCTCAGCACTGCAACCAATCCCGGGTATTCGGCGCGGCGTTTGGAGCGGGTGAGCGTCATCAGATATTCAAGTTCGGCGTGAAAGAGGCGGTCTTTGCCTTGAATCGGCATATAGAGATTTTCATTTTGGACGTAATAGTTTTCGATGCAGCCGCCTGAAAGAATGTAAACCCGCGCCGCCTCCGCCGCGGCTAAAATATAACTTGCCAAATTGCAGATAAGCGGAACAGTTTTTGCAATTTCTTCCGGCAAGGCGGCTTCGAGGCTGCGTCCGAGCCGCGTAATTCCTTGCAGTACGACGGTTTTAAATGTGTCGAGACTTTCGGCATTGTCGTATTTTTCGTACAAGGCGCCCAATTTTTCGCGGAACAAACCTGTTTCTTCGTCCTCCCCGCCGAACTCCGTTTCCCAAACGCATTTTCCGACCGCCGTCAAAAAGCGTTCGAGTTTGGCAATCAGTTTTGCAAGCGTTACGGGAGACGCCAATTCCTTTTGCGTAAAAATTTCGCGGTAAAAGGCGCGCTGCTTTTCGTCCTGTTTTTCAATCCATTCCGCCGCCCGCTCGTCTTCAGAGAGCATTTCCCGCAGTTTGCCGCAAAAAAGCGAATCAAGGTCGGTGATTATCCGCGCGTTCGTGCCGAGCAGCGAGCACACCTTAAAAAAAACGCCGAGTTCGTCCTTCCCTCCAACGTCGATTATGCCCGTCCCCGCCGCGCCGCAATTCGGTTCTACGCATTCCAAAAGATAGGAAAACATTTGCTGGTCGGTGTAGCCTTCGACGAAAATCTGGTTGTCGGAAAAGAAAAATTGCTTGTGATAGGTGTTGAAACGCGGCAAAAAACGCCGGAATAAGGCTTCATCGTCTTCAGAAAGAGATGCGATATGCGTGGGACGGCGGTTTACGTGGCAGACGACGACGCCGGTCAAGTCTTCAGGCAGGCGCAAGTCGATAAAAAAGGGGGAATGCGTGATGAGAAAAAACAGCCGGTCAGGCTTTGCCGCCGCCGTTTTACGGATTTCTTCCATAAAAAAGAGTTGAAACTGCGGATGAAGGTGCAATTCCGGCTCATCGAGAATGAGGCAGTCCGTCTCATCGGAGTAGAGAGCGACAAGGAGCGTCAGGATTTCTTTTAATCCGTGGCACTCGCCGCTTTTTAGCCCGTATTCTACTCCGCGCGCTTTGTTTATGACCACGGGCGTCATCGAGCCGCCGTCTTTTTCTTCAAAGCGTATCGACTTTCCAAACATCGTTGAAAGCACAAACTCTATTTTTGCGCGGATTACTTCGTCCGTTTTGATACGCGCTAAACAGTCGTCCTGCTCGGAACGCTCCGCGCGCAAAAACGCAACCGAACAGCCGCGCGCCATAAACTGCGTCGCAAGAGACTCTGCAAGCAGCGTTTTTCCTGAGCCGTTCGGTCCTACGATGAGGTTTATTTGATTCCACTCAGCTTTTTTGAACGCCGCCCTGCCCCACAAAAAGGGCAGTTTAACCTTCGTTTCAAGGAAAATCATGCGCGCTAATCCTTCCTGCGCACTTCAAATTGTTCGCGCTGCGCCTTGCTTGCGGCCTCAAAGCGTCTGCGGTATTTTTTGTATAAAACTTCCTGCGCGCGGAATGCCGCCTGCCCGCTTTTACGCTCGATTTTTTTCCATTCCCCCGAAGGCTGAAGTTTTCGCGCGTTTTCCGTATCTTCAAAATACGCATCGAGAATTCCTTTAATCTCCTTGAACGCCGCCTTGTCCAGCACGGGAAACAAAAGTTCAATCCGTTTGTCAAGGTTCCGCGCCATCCAGTCGGCGCTGGAAAGATAGAGTTCAGGCTCTCCGCCGTTTTGAAAATAAAAAATGCGCGAATGCTCAAGATAGCGGTCGACAATCGAAACGACGCGGATATTTTCGCTCATGCCTTTGACGCCGGGCACGAGCATACAAATGCCGCGCACGTTGAGAAGAACTTTTACCCCCGCTTCGCTTGCGCGGTAAAGGGAGGCGATAATTTCTTCATGCGTGAGACTGTTCATTTTGGCGACGATAAGCCCGGGGTGTTCGGCGTCGCTGTGGTCGATTTCCCTTTGAATCATCGAAAGCAATTTCGACTTGAGCGTTACCGGAGCCATGCCGAGCCGTTTCATCGTCTGCAGCGTCGAATAGCCGGTAACGACGTTGAAAAACTGCGTCGCATCCCCTGCAATTTCAGGGTTCGCCGTAAAAATCGAAAGGTCTGAATACAATTTTGCGGTTTTGGGATTGTAGTTTCCCGTCGCAAGGTGCACGTACCGGCGGACGCTCCCGTTTTCTGAACGCATAATCATGAGGATTTTTGCGTGGACTTTTAAATTGACCAAACCGTAAATGACGGTAACGCCTGCGTTTTCAAGTTCGTTCGCCCACGCAATGTTGCGCTCTTCGTCAAAGCGCGCTTTCAATTCCACAAGGACGATAACCTGCTTGCCGTTCCGCGCAGCCTTTTCAAGAGAGGCGACAATCGGAGAATCGCGCCCCGTGCGGTACAAGGTCATTTTGATGGTGAGGACAAAAGGATCGTCCGCCGCGTCCGAAATAAATTTAACGACGGGTTTGTAAGACTCGTAGGGCACGTGAAGGACGACGTCGCGCTGCTTGAGCACGTCCCAGTACGGCTCGTCGTCAGGCAAGGCCGCAGGATAAAAATGCTGCCAGTCGGGAAACGAGAGTTTTACGCTTTCTTCCCCCTTTTTCAGTTCCGTCAGTACCGCAGGCTCCACAATTCCTTCGATTTTATAAATGGCGTCTTCGCTCAAATGCAGTTTTTCCGCAAGAAAACGCAAAATCGCATCGCTTTCGCCGTTGCACGTCATCCTGACCGGAAAAGACACCTCCCGCTGAATGAGCACTTTTTCCATTTCTTGAATAAAGTTTTCCCCCGCATCCTCATCAACTGCGCAGTCGGCATCGCGCGTAACTTTAAAAAGCATTTTTTCTTCGACGGAAAAACCTTGAAACAACTGCGTTCCGTATTTTGCAACGATGTCTTCAAGCGTCGTAAAGTCGGTTTTGCCGTTTTCCGACGGCAGCATGATAAGACGATCGCAGCCTAAAGGAATTTGGACGAGCGCGATGCGCGGAACGTCGTCGCTGCCTTTGAGCGCGTCGTTATTCGACTTTATGCCCGCGATGGGCTTGAGCAAAAACGCCGCGTACAAGGCAAGGTTTGAAATATGCGGAAACTCCGCCGTGTCGGTGCGAAGCGGCGTTAAAAGCGGATAAATTTCGTTTTGGAACATCGAAAGCGTAAAGTCGTTTTGCTTGGCGCTGAACTCTTCCGCCGTTTTGTAAACGAGTCCTTTTTTTGCCAGTTCCGGCAAAACGTCGTTATTGAGACAGTCGTATTGAATGCGCGTAACTTCATGAACGCGCGCGGCAATTTTTTCTAAAAGCGAATCCGGCAGCATTCCCGAAACGTCCGCTTTATGCGGAGAAGCAGCGAGTTGGCGTTTGACGCTTGCAACGCGCACTTGGAAAAACTCGTCAAAATTGCTCGTTACAATAGAAAGAAACTGAATGCGCTCCATCAAAGGCAGCTCTTTTTTGAGCGCCTGCTCAAGCACCCTGCCGTTAAACTCAATCCACGAAAGTTCGCGGTTAAAAAATCTCACGTCCATTGCGCGCTCCTCTCTTTCTTTTTTTTACGGCGCAAACCGACTGGAAACGCGGCGTTTGCAGTCGGCCTGCGGACTAGCCCAAATGGAATTACTCCGCGCTCCCGTCCGCCGAAGACTCGCGCCGTTTGTAGTAAAAGCGCGTGCCTGCCGCCGTAACAATGCCGAGCGCAATCATCAAAAAGCACAAGACCTGCCCCGTAGAAAAGTTTAAAAGCGAGGTGTTCGTGTAGATGGGGGCGGCGGCGTTTTTTGCAATGCGGTAGCCTAATTCCGCGTCCGGCTCGCGGAAATATTCTATTATAAAGCGGAAAAAACCGTAGCCTGCCATGTAGACGCCGGTTAAAAATCCGTCCCATTTTTTATGGCGGCGCAAAAACCACAAAATCGCCCACAGCGCAACGCCTTCAAAAAACGCTTCGTACAGTTGACTCGGATGGCGCGGCAAGTTTACAAGCGCAACGCCGTCAAGCGGAATGCCTGCTTTTTGGGCGAACGCTTGCACCCAGTCGAGAGAAGAAGAAAACCGCTCGGCATGAGGAAAAACCATTCCCCACGGCGCGCTCGTTATGCGCCCGAACAACTCTCCGTTCAAGAAGTTTCCGAGCCGCCCGAACGTATATCCCAGCGGAATCGATACGGACATCGCGTCAATCCACTTAAAAACGCTCTGCTTTCGCCTGACGCACCAGATAACCATGCCGATAAAACCGCCGATAAATCCGCCGTGATAGGACATGCCGGCAAGTCCCGTAAAACGCCAGCGCGCGTCGAACGGCCAAAAGATGAGCCACGGCATCCTGCGGTACATGCCGCTCGTATCGTAGACGAGGGCGGAAAAAACGCGCGCGCCCACGAGCAAAAAGACGATTCCCGTCGCAATAAAACTGAAAATGTCGTCTTCCGTCGCCGTAAACGACTTTGTATTGAGCATTCCTTCGTTCATGAGTTTTTTGAGAACGAAAAACGCCGTTCCGAACGCAAAAACGTACATCAAGCCGTACCAGCGTAACAGTCCGAGTATAGGAATGTGCGGAAAGATTTCCGGATGAATCCACGACGGATAATTTATGTAGAGAAGCATATTTCCTCCGATACGGCAGACGGTCATGCAAACGTCCGCCGGATTCGTTTTTACGGCTACAGTTTAAAGCCTTGAGACGCCGCTTTTACGATTTTTGACTTTAAAAGCAGGTTTTCTTTTTTTATCTGCGTCAATTCGTATTGCTGATTTTTTATCATTTCGATTAAATCGCTCGTTTTCAAATCGCCTCCGGCAATCAAATCGTCGATACCGGACAGTTTAAACTGAAAATCGTTCGCCGCGTCTTCTTCGGCAAGCGCAAACGAGGAGCCTGAGTCAATCGTTTCGCTGAAATCTTTATCGAAGTCGCGCGGGGCTGCGGCGCTCACTTTTTCGGCAATCCTAAAAATCGCCTGCGCCAAAACCGAGTGCGGTTTGTACTCCGTAACCGGCAGCCGGGATGAAAGCGCCTTGTCCTGCAGTTGGTCGCGGAACATGAGACCGAGATATTCAAGCGAAATGCCGAGATATTGTTCGCAGGACTTTCTAATGCGCTCGGCGCGGTCGGCGTCTTTGGGATCGTCAATCATATTGAGCACGAGGCGCGGACGGAATTGCCTGACGCGCGTTTTAAAAAGTTCGGCGTTTTTCGGATCCGCTTTTTCAAGCGCGGCGGTAATTTTGGGAATGTAAAGATTTTTCATCGACTCCGAAGAAGTTTTCAGTTTTTCAAGGAATTCGTAGCCGGGAGAGCCGCGTTTAAAAGTCGTGTACATCAAGCGGAAAACGCTGTTTTTCAAAAACAAATAGCCGTCAAGCGTCGCCGTTACCGTCGGAGACGTAACGAGAATTCCTTGCGGCGACTGCAAAAACATATCGAGTATGATTTGGTGGGTTCCCGCTCCCAAGTCGAGAATGACAAAATCGGCGTCTATTCTGCGGAAATTGCGCACCAGTTTTTCTTTTTGCACCGCTTTCAGCGACGTAAGCCCCGGAATTTGACTGTCTCCGGCAATAAAACTCACGTTTTCGTATTCGGTCGGTTCAATTATATCTTTAAAAGGCGTTTTATCGGTCAAGTAAGTCCCGATGCTGTTATTTTTAATGTTTTGTCCTATCGCAAGATGCAGGTTTGACGCGCCCAAATCAAGATCGGCAAGGACGACTTTTTTTCCGAGCTGCCCGAGTGCGACGGCAAGGTTTGCGGACAAAAGGCTTTTTCCCACGCCGCCTTTTCCGCTGGCTATTGGTATAATTTGCATGGCGCTATTATAGCCCCAAAGCGTAAAAATATCAATTTTGCATGATTTTATGAGAAAAAACGCCGACTGCCCAAGGTGCTTCCGTAAAAAGTCAACTTTATTTTTCCGTCTCTGGACGGTAGGCTTGGTTATTTGTTATATTATATCAATACTTGAGTAAAAAACTCGGAAAATACACGTGAGGCATTTATATGGAAAGCATGGCAGATTATCTGAAAGACGTTGACAAAAAGAAACTTGAGACGGTTTTGGAGATAAAAGACGCGTTTAACAGCGGACGCATGACGCTCAAAGAGGCAAAGGCGCTCCTAAAAGAGAAAGTCGGGACGGTAACTCCGGCGGAAATTGCGCTTGCCGAGCAGGAATTAAAGGAAATTGAAGACGATGAGTGCCGTAAAGAGGATATACAGGGAATGCTTGCGCTCTTTGAAGACGTTATGGACACCTCGCGCCCGGAACTTCCGGAAAGTCATCCGATTTCGTGCTATTACCGCGAAAACGACGCGCTTTTGAAAATCATGCTTGAAATCGAAGACTTGGTTCAGTATCCGCTTATCAAAAATCAGTGGCTTGAGATTTACGACAAACTTGCGCTTTACAAACTGCATTTTTCGCGCAAACAAAATCAGTTGTATTCGATGCTCGAGCGCAAAGGCTTTGACCGCCCCACGCACACGATGTGGACGCTCGACGATTTTATCCGCGACGAAATCAAACAGGCGCGCTCGCTTTTGGACGCGGACAAGGACGACGACTTTCTTGCGATGCAGCCGACGATCGTCGCCGACGTGCGCGATTTGGTTACAAAAGAAAACACCGTGCTCTACCCTACTTCGCTTGCCCTCCTTTCTATAGAAGAATTTGAAGATATGAAAATCGGCGACAAGGAAATCGGTTTTGCGTGGATTGACGCGCCCGACATCCCGCACAAGACGACTGGAAAAGCAGGGACGACTGCAAAAACTCCCGTTTCCGGCAATAATGATTTTGCGCAGGAACTTTCGCTTCTTTTGCAAAAATACGGCTATTCGGCAGGAGGAAACGCGCATGAAAAATTCAAAGTTACGACCGGCGAATTGACGCTTGATCAAATCAATTTGATTTACAAGCACATGCCAGTCGACATTTCCTACGTCGATGAAAACGAAAAAGTGTGTTTTTATTCCGACACCGACCACCGCGTTTTTCCGCGCAGCAAAAACGTCATCGGCAGAGACGTAAAAAATTGCCACCCCAAAGCAAGCGTGCATATCGTAGAAGAAATTATCGAAAAATTCCGAAGCGGAAAGGAGGACACGGCGGAGTTTTGGATAAATAAGCCTGAGATTTTTATCTACATTTATTACGTCGCCGTGCGCGATGCGGACGGAACGTTTCGCGGCGTCTTGGAGATGATGCAGGACTGCACGCACATTCGGAGCCTTGAAGGCTCTCAAACGCTTTTGACGTGGGGAAGCGGCAAAAAAGAGGCGACTGCACAGGAAGAAAAATCCGGCGGCGCAGAGAATGACGTTCCAAGCGGCGATAACTCCGGCACAGAGGGACAATCTGCAGCGGCATCCGCAAACGAGTCCGTACTCCTTCCGCTCAAAGCCGAAACCAAACTTTCCGACTTGCTTGCAGCCTATCCCAAACTCAAAACGGACTTAGCGTCGATAAACTCCGCGTTCAAAATGCTGCAAACGCCGCTCGCTCGCATTATGATTCCTAAAGCGACCGTCTCAATCATGAGCGAACGCAGCCAAATGCCCCTCGACGAATTGATTGCAGCGCTTGAAAAAAAGATTATGCAGTACGAAAGCGGACGGGAGAGATAAAGTTTGATAGACTTAGAGGAGTTACCGTCCGCAACAAGTTTTGCCTGCAGGCAAAACTTGCGGGAAAATGAGTTTTGCGGGCGGCGGAGAAAGGTGTTTGAAAGATTCAATAGCGCGCCGCCCTGCCGAGATTTTGCCGCATGGCAAAATCTCGCGGAAAATGGAGTCTTGCGGTTTGGGAAATATGTAAAAAGCATGTTTGCGCAATGCTGGGGCACGCTCACTATTGCCTTGCCGCCGCCCCAAAACTCAAGTTTCACGGCAGCAGACAAAACTACACATTCCTAATTATCAATCACCCCCTTCCATCCGCGTCTATCAACATCGCGCGCTCCCAGTCCAACAGAGCTTTTTCCGCGTCGGGCGCGCTGCCTTTGACGTCGCAGAGTACGCGGAAGACATTTTCCGTTCCGCTCGGGCGCATCCAAATAAAGGCGGCAGGCGTTCCGTCCGCCGTGAAAAACCGGACTTTTAAGCCGCCGTTCCCGTTGTTCCAGTCCGCCGCGCCTAAAATCTCTTCCGTGCCGTTCGTCGCGTCCGCTTCGTATGAGGCAATGCCGTAGTTTTGTAAAAGAGAGGCGCGTTTATTTTGCCATTCCCGCTCAAAAATCGACTGAAAACGGCTTTTCAGCGCGCCTTTGTCTTCGGAGCGCACATTGAGAACAGCGCGCTCTTCGCTCACGCCCGTCGTCGCGTAGGCAGGCAGGCTTGCAATAACGTCGGAAAGCGTAAAGTCGTCCTTGTACCTGTCCTCTTGTCCCGATTTTTCGCACCAGAGACGGAATAAGCCTTTTTTGCCCTCGGAATCTCGAATCGTCAGCAATTTTACGAGCGCAAATATCGTTGCAAGCGGGTCGCGCACGTTCGACGGGTCTGTGATGTTGCCGCCGTTTGAGCCTTCGCCCAAAATCCGCACCTCAAATCCTTCCGCACGTTTTTTCCGCGCAAGGTTGACGACGTTCGCCTCTCCGACTTCCGCGCGAAAAACCTCCGCCTCAAACGCTGCCGCAATGTCGTTGACACGCATCGACGTGGGACAGTTGATTGCAACACCGCGTTTCCTGCCCGCGCCGCCGTTTTGCCGGTACGAAAACGCCAACTCCGACAGCACGCACAGCGCAAAAACTTCCTGCGCCGCAATCGCGCGCGCGCGCGCCGTTTTTTCGTCCCAATAGACGATGTTGCCGCGGTCGCCGTCGCAGTCGGGCATATATCCCAAAAGGAATTCGGACTTGCCGTCTTCGTGCAGACGGCGCATTGCGTCCGCCGTGTGAACGAGATTTTCCGGTTCGGGAATAATCGCGTGCGCAATCGAACCCGCTTCATCGTTAAACGAAAAAAATTGAATGCCCAGCGACTGGATAAAAGCGCGGTCGATGCTTTTTGTGCGCGCAGAACCGTTCATGTCCGCGATAATGCCAAGTTTTGCCGCGGAGAGCGTTTTTTTCATCGCACCGAGCGTTTCTTCCTGTTCGGCATGATTGCCAGTCCCCGTGATGACGGTTTTCATAAAAGATGAGTATTCCGAAAGCGCCGCCGCTTTGTTTTCCGCTGCGTCCGCATAGATTGCGCTCAGCGCCGCGGCGTCTGCACGGGAAAGCAGCGCCTCTGCGTAAGTTTCAGCCTCCGCGTGCGAGCACTTTTTTATAAATGCATCGATTATTTTTGCGTTTTCGCTTCCTGCAAGAACGCCGCCCTCGTTCGCGCCGAACTTTATTCCGTTGTGCCCGATTGGGTTGTGGCTTGCCGAAATATACAAAAATCCGTCGAGATGCCGCGCGTAGCAAAAGATTTCAGGCGCCGCCGTTACGTCAAGATATTTTACGTTTACGCCCGCGCCGCACAAAACGCGGAGAACGGCGTCCGCAATCGCTTTTCCCGTCGGCCGCGTATCCCGTCCCACTGCGATAACGGGCGTTTTTCCCGTCTCCGTTGCCATGTATTCGGCAAAACTTTCTGCAATCAGCGCGGAAAGCAGCGTATTTTCATGCCCGATGTTGGCCGCGCGGCTTTCTTCATCCCCGTCCGCCGCAAAAACCTTCCTCCACCCTGAAGCGGAGAGAATCATATTGTGTTCCATGTGCGCAGTATAATGAGCGGGAGGGAGAATTGGTAGGGACGGGCGGCGGAGAACAACGCAGGTGGTTGCTATAAGATTTGACAGACTTAACGGAGTTCCACCTGCTGCAAGTTTCCTGCGAGTTTTTGCAGCAGCAAAAACTCGTGCGAACGGATACTCCATTTTATCTAGCAAACACAGTTCTCCGCCGTTCGCGCCGACCTTACCGAGATTTTGCCTCATGAGGACGCAAGAAGAATAACGTAATGGCAGTTTTTCTTTGGAAAACTGCAGCGGACGGCAGGGGCTTTGCATCTTTCAAACGAGATACCTCCGTCCGCCAAACTCGTGGTAAACGGCGTTTTAGGGCACCGGGGGTGCGGAGAACATGGGGCGGTAACTGTGTTAAGTCATTCAAGCTTTGCAGTAACCGCCCGCAGCTTCCGGCAATCCAGCGTGATTTAATGGATGGTAATTACAAAATCGTCATCCAGATAAAACGGATTGCTATATCGAATATCGCCGTTCTCTAACTGCGAATTATATTCATAAGTCTTTCCGCCGGGAATACCTGTTATATATCCCGTATTGCCCGCTTCTATTCGGGTACGAGAGGCATAATAATCTTCCTCATCGTCAACATTTTTTACATACCAAAAGGTTACGGCATAATCGCTTTTATTTTTCAAATATACTGTATATGTCGTAGGTTGATTCTCTCCGCCGTGCTGAGAACCGTTTCCGCCGCTGTTATTCCCGCTGCCCTGATGGGAGCTTCCTCCGTTTCCACCGCTCTGGTGCGTCCCGCCGCCGTTACCTTGCTGCAAACCGCTGTTGTTTCCGCTGTCTTTGCTTGCAGGCTGTGCGCACGACGCAAAGGCAAAAATACAACAGAGCGCAGCAGCTCCTGCCGCAATTCGAAATACATTCTTCATAGAGTTTCCTCCTTACTATGATATTGAGTTATAATAAACCTATTCGGAAACTTCAGGTTCCAAACAGGTTACCTTGAAATACGATGTTATAAATCATGCCATTTGCGTGATTTATAACTCGCCAACCTATTCGACAACGGAGTTATCGAATAGGTATAATATACACACTATATTTCTTATTGTAAATACTAAATACTTTTGAAAACACACAATATTTCATAAAAAATAGCGACATGGACGTGCATGAACTGGAGATGTATGTTTGCCGACGGCTCAAGCAGGAACGCGAGCGGCAGGGACTTTCGCAAATGGCGCTGGCATACGAATCTGACGTATCGCAAAATATGATTACCTACATTGAAACCGGCAAACGAACCCCGACTCTGAACACGATGCTGAAGCTGTGTACGGCGATGAAAATCAACCCGTCCGTCTTATTTCCGAAAAATACCGATTTATCGAAAGATGACGCCAAGCGGACGATTATCGAATTGCTTGAGCGATATATGTAACAACTGAGTAATGCGGGCGGCAGCAGGCGGCAAAGAAATGTACTTGAATGATAGAACATAGTTCCGTCTACCCGAGTTTTGCTGACGCAAAACTCGGGGGGTAACGGTGTTTCGCTTTTAAAACCTCCTTAAGAGAGTCGATTTGTCTTGGATGCCTGCTCTTCGCTTCGTCAATTATTCGTTTTCGTCCGTTTCGAAGCCTTTGCATATGCAGACAGGCTCCCAAACAGTATGCCCCCCCCCCCCCCCCGAATTTGTCAAGCGGTTTTTCAGATAATTGGGAATGCATAATTCGTAATTAAGTATTTTCCGCCACTCGCTTTACTATAAAAAAACGTTTAGCTCGAGTTTTACCGCTAGGTAAAATCTCGGTAGGGCGGAACCCTTCAAAATAGTTCTGACTCCATTCTTTGCCGCCCGTAAATTACGATATGGATTTCCTAAACTTTGATTTTCAAATTCCGATATTTGGAAAGATGATATAGGCATTCGGAATGGGCTTGAGATTGAGGCGGCGGCGCGGGTTTTGAGGAACCCGCTTGGGCGGGGGCTGCCGTGTTGAGTCCCGTGTTCTGAAAATTCACCGGCGCTTTAGTGCGGTTTTAGAGGTACGTATGGCGGAAGAAAAAAACACTTACAAAGATATTCTCATTGCGGAACGGGACGTTCTGTCGAATATCATTGAACGGCAAAACGAATTGCGTAAAGCCGTAAAAGAAAAAGATTGGACAAAACTTACGGATGTAATTTCCGCCGTAAACGAAGCGATGGATAAATTCAGCGCGCTTGACGAGCAGCGGGAGTCGCTTTCCAGAAACGTGCAAAGCGGCGAGTGCTTCGACTTACTGTGCGAAGTGCGCGGAAAACTTCTTAAATGCCGCGTGGAAAACAACGCGCTCAATCAATACGTGGGGACTGCAAGCCGCTTCGTGCGCGGAATCGTAAACGAAGCCTTGCCGCAAAGCCGTCCGCGTTTGTATTCGCACCGGGGCAGGGTAGTGCAGGCGCAGCCCAAGAGCATCGTAGTCAACACGCTTTCATAAAACAGTATAAACACGGAGGTTAGATATGGGATCAACATTTTCAGGAATAGAACTCGGCAAGCGGAGCATTATGGCGCACACTGACGCCATTACGACTGCCGGACACAATATTTCCAATGCGGATACGGAAGGCTATTCCCGTCAGCGGGTGCAGTTAAAGGAATTCGATCCGCTGTATCTTCCGCAGCTTGAGAGGGCGGAACGTCCGGGCATGATCGGGCAGGGCGTTGACGTTCAAAGCGTAAAACGCGTGCGCGACGAGTTTTTAGATCAGCGCATTACTGCGTCCCAAAACGAAGAAAGTTATTGGGCGACGCGCAGCAAGTATTACACAATGATCGAAGGGATTTACAACGAGCCGGACGACGTTTCCATTCGTTCCAATATGGATAAGTTTTGGCAGTCGTGGCAGGAACTTTCGATTCATCCTGAAGAGCAGGCGGCGCGGCAAGCTGTCGTTACGCGCGGGGAGAGCCTTACCGATTCCATAAAGGCGAAGTGGGACTCTCTTATGGGAGTCGGCACGCTTTTAAACGGCGACATCGAAGCGACCGTAAAGCAGGTAAACGACTTTACGCGCCAAATTGCAGCCTTAAACACGGAAATTGTCCGCTCGGAAGCGATGGGCGACAATCCCAACGACTTGCTCGACCGGCGAGACCTTTTAGTCGACAAACTTTCAAAACTTATCAATATAACAAGCGACCGGCGCGATCCCGATGAGTTTATGGTTCACCTTGACGGGCACATTTTGGTTCAAGGCGGAATTGCGCGGAGTTTCGATCTTGAAAACGTCGTCGATAACAACGGCTATTCAAAACTCGTGTGGAAAGACAGCGGAGACGACGCGCACGTTTCAGGCGGAACGCTCGGCGCGCTGATTGAACTGCGCGATGTAGATATTCGCGGCGAAATCCAGTCGCTCAACACGATGACGATGAACTTTGCAGACCTTGTAAACGACGTTCACCGCAACGCCTACGGCTCAAATCACGTTACGGGGCTGGACTTTTTTACGCAGCACCCGTTTGTTGAAAACGTGAACGGCAATTTTGACCGCGACGGAGACGGCGCCTTTGACCATTCGTATGTTTTCCGCTTTACGGGAACGACGAAACTCGACGCCGAGGCGCAAATCGGTCTTGAAGGCGTTATGACGTTCAGCGCGGCAGGCGGAACGGTGGAAGTCGCTTATCATCCGACGGACACGGTTGAAACCGTCGTCAACCGTATAAACGACAGCAACGGCGAAGTGAAAGCCTATCTTGACCGCAACGGAAGTCTTGTTTTGAAAGGAACGACCGCTTCCGCAATCGAAAATCCGGACTTTGTCATTCGCCATGTTGAAGATTCGGGATTTTTCTTAACCGGCTATTCAGGGATTTTACGCACGTCCGGAGCCGACGGTGCCTACGATTTTGCTCGCGCGGACGCTGTTCAAGCCTTAAACGGAGCGCAGTTTGCAGTCGCTCCTGTTTTAAATCCGTCGGGGTATATCGCCGTAAACCAAGCGATACGGAACGACGTTATGAGCGTCGCCTCAGCCTTTATGGATAACGCGGGTACCGTGAATGCGGGCGACGGACGGGCGGCGGTGGAAATTGCTGCAATCCGCAATACGCCGGTGATGATCGGACATAAGCGGACGCTCGACGATTATTTTGCCGATACGGTAACGAACGTGGGCTTAAAAGGCGAGCAGGCGGAGAATAATTTTTTAAGCCACAACGCGGCGATGGACGATTTGCGCTCTTTGCGCGACTCAATCAGCGGCGTCAATATCGACGAAGAACTTGCAGACCTTTTGAAATTCCAGCACGGCTATAACGCCGCCGCGAAATTCATAACGGTGTGGGACAGTTTAATCGACACCGTGGTCAACAGACTGAAAGTTTAAACTTAATGGGGATTCCAAAGGGCGATAGTCCTTTGGTCGTGCCCAAGGAAGGCGGGTGCAAAGGAGTGGCGGACAAAAGAAATTGAGATGTACGGACATAACTTTGTTTTCTGTCCGCCCCAAGTTTGCCGCTGGCGAACTTGCATTAAATCACTCTTGGGATTCTTAAGGGCGACAGCCCTTAAGCAGGGCGGGAAGGAGAGAGTGGGTTTAAGGGAGAGAGAGGAAACCCTGCTCTGACGGGGTTGCCTCTCTCTTCCTTGAAAAATATGGTTTAAGGCTTGCCTTAGAAGATGACGTTTGTTTGAGTTTATAAAACTCGAAATTTTATTAATAAGATAAAGGGGCGTGAATATGAGAAGAATCAGCAGCAGTATGAATAATGCGGATACGCAAATGCATTTGCGTTTGCAGGAGTCCAAATTAAATAAAGCGTCGAACCGGATGGGAAGTCAGCGGCGCATTCACGAATTGCGCGACGATCCGATTGCGGCGGGGCACTTGGTGCGTTACCAGTCGTTTTTATCGCGCATTGAGAATTTTGAAAAAAACGCGCTGACTTTAAGCGACCAGTTTGCGCTCCGCGAAGGCTATATGAGCAATTCGCTTGACGTCATGCAGCGGGTGCGCGAAATTGCGGTAACCGGCGCAAACGGCGTTTACACAAGAGACGATATGCGCGACATGGCGATGGAAGTCGATGAACTTTTAAAAGAACTTGTGCAGAATGCCAATGCCGTCAGTTCCGACGGAAACTCGATTTTTGCCGGAACGAATACGAAATCTTCCGCCTTCGATGTGGAAATGGGGA